>JAEKLF010000358.1 GCA_019509985.1 Burkholderiales bacterium
GCCTGGTGACGATGAAGCTGCGCCGCGGCGCCTACGTGACCGAGATGAGCGAGCGGGACGTGCGGGAAGCCTACCAACTGCTCTCCCTTCTAGAAAGCGACGCCGCCGCAGAAGTCGCCACCCGCGCGACCGACGCCGAACTGGCCGAATTGGGCGAGCTGCATCGCGCGCTGGAAGAAGCACTCCCGGACCGCGACGCCTTCTTCGCCGCCAACGAGCGCTTTCACCTGCGCGTGCTGGAGATCGACGGCAACCGCTGGCGGCTGCAGATCGTCGGCGACCTGCGCCGACTGATGAAGCTCAACCGCCACCATTCGCTGTTCCGGGAGGGACGGCTGGCGGAGTCGCTGGACGAGCACCGGGCCATCGTCAAGGCGCTGCTTTCGCGGGATGCGGAAGCCTGTCGGCAACTTGTCACGGCCCATTTTTGTAACGGTCTGAGCGCCACCCAGACGGCTCCGTGAAAGCAATCGGGGCGGTCGTGAACTGCCACCGAAAGCTCGCGCTTATCAAAGTGTGAATCGGCCCTCGCCTGACTAGCATGCTTATCAGTGGGTAAACCACCCCCGGTCTGAGTGATCAGCGCCTGGATGGGTTGCAGAGCAAGCCCCTGAGTGCCTCCCCGGCGCCGCAGGACTGACAGATGGAAAGCCCTGGCGCCGAGGGCAGGTTCGATTCGACGCGCGGCCGCTGCCTGTTCTCCAGCCAGCGGCCACCAGCACAACAGCAGGTGAGAAAACATGGCAACCGTCATCCCGTTCATTCCCGTTTCGCAGATTCCTGGCCTGTCCACGACGACGATCCGGGACTTCACGACCGAAGACTGGGCTGCCTTCAGCACCGATCAACTGATCGCCCTCACCACCACACAAGCCGCTGTCATCACCTCCAGCGGCTTGTCTGTTCTCAGCAGCGACCAGATCCGCGCCTTCCAGACCGAGGACATGCGCGCGATCGCGACGAATTCGCTGCGCGGCTTCAGTTCCGACCAGATCGGGTCCATCACCACCGACCAGATCCAGGGCATGAGCAGCGGCCAGATCGCGGCGCTGACCAGCAGCCAGGTGCGCGGCCTCAATGCGGCCGACATGGTGGC
>JAEKLF010000019.1 GCA_019509985.1 Burkholderiales bacterium
TCCAAAGGACCAGCGGCGGAGGCTGCGGGCATGGGCCGAGTGTAGCGATTTTGAATTCATAATTATGAATGACGGTTCGGCTAAGATGCCCGACCAGTCACAGGAGAGTTTCGATGTCGGACGCCAGCCGCGCCGGGGAGGCCCCGGAGTTCAAGACCGCCACGCTGGATCAGTGGAATAGGGCCGCCGCCAAATCCGCCCCGGGTGGCGACGTGGCAGCGCTGAACTGGGTCACGCCCGAAGGGCTGACGGTCAAGCCGCTCTACACCGCCGCCGACACCGCCGGCCTGCCCCACGCAGACACGCTGCCCGGCTTCGAGCCCTTCCTGCGCGGCCCGCAGGCGACGATGTACGCCGCCCGGCCCTGGACCATCCGCCAGTACGCCGGCTTCTCCACCGCCGAGGAAAGCAACGCCTTCTATCGAAAGGCGCTCGCGGCCGGCGGCCAGGGCGTGTCGGTCGCCTTCGACCTGGCCACCCACCGCGGCTACGACAGTGACCACCCGCGCGTGACCGGCGACGTCGGCAAGGCCGGCGTGGCGATCGACTCGGTGGAAGACATGAAGATCCTGTTCGACGGCATTCCTCTGGACAAGGTCAGCGTCAGCATGACGATGAACGGCGCCGTGCTGCCGGTGCTGGCCGGCTACGTGGTGGCGGCGGAAGAGCAGGGCGTGGGCCATCGTCGGCGACATCATCGAATACACGGCGCGGGAGATGCCCAAGTTCAACTCCATCTCCATCTCCGGCTATCACATGCAGGAGGCGGGCGCCAACCAGGCGCTGGAACTGGCCTTCACGCTGGCCGACGGCCAGGAGTACGTGAAGACGGCCATGGCCAAGGGCCTGAGCGTCGACGACTTCGCGCCGCGGCTGTCGTTCTTCTGGGCCATCGGGATGAACTTCTATCTCGAGATCGCCAAGATGCGCGCGGCCCGCCTGCTGTGGACGCGCATCATGAAAGGCTTCGGCGCCACGCATCCGAAGAGCCTGATGCTGCGCACCCACTGCCAGACCTCGGGATGGAGCCTGACCGCGCAAGACCCGTACAACAACGTCGTGCGCACCACCATCGAAGCCATGGCCGCCGTGTTCGGCGGCACGCAGAGCCTGCACACCAACTCGCTGGACGAAGCCATCGCGCTGCCCACCGAGTTCAGCAGCCGCATCGCCCGCAACACCCAGCTCATCATCCAGGAAGAGACCCACATCACCAGCGTCGTCGACCCCTGGGCCGGCAGCTACATGATGGAGAAGCTCACCCAGGACATGGCCGACAAGGCCTGGGAGATCATCGAAGAGGTCAACGCCCAGGGCGGCATGATCAAGGCGGTGGATTCGGGCTGGGCCAAGCTGAAGATCGAGGCCAGCGCCGCAGAGAAGCAGGCGCGCATCGACTCCGGCCAGGACGTCATCGTCGGCGTCAACAAGTACAAGCTGGCCAAGGAAGACCCCATCGACATCCTGGACGTGGACAACGTCAAGGTGCGTGATGGCCAGATCGCGCGGCTGAAGAAGATCAAGGACACGCGCAACGCCGAGGCCGTGCAGTCCGCGCTGGCCGCGCTGACGCAGGCGGCCGAAACGGGCGAAGGCAACCTGCTCGACCTGGCCATCAAGGCCGTGCGCCTGCGCGCGACCGTGGGCGAGGTGTCCGACGCGCTGGAAGCCGTCTTCGGCCGCCACCGTGCTGACACGCACAAGGTCAGCGGCGTCTACGCCGCGGCCTACGACTCGGCCGAGGGCTGGGCCAAGCTGCAGGGCGAAATTGCCGCCTTCGGCGACGAACAAGGCCGCCGCCCGCGCGTGATGATCGCCAAGCTCGGCCAGGACGGCCACGACCGCGGCGCCAAGGTCGTCGCCACCGCGTTTGCCGACCTCGGCTTCGACGTCGACATCGGCCCGTTGTTCCAGACGCCCGAGGAATGCGCCCGTCAGGCCATCGAGAACGACGTGCACGCGGTGGGCATCTCCACGCTGGCGGCCGGCCACAAGACCTTGGTGCCGGCCATCATTGCCGAGCTGAAGAAGCAGGGCGCCGACGACATCATCGTGTTCGTTGGCGGCGTCATTCCGGCGCAGGACTACGGCTTCCTGATGGATGCCGGCGTCAAGGGCATCTACGGCCCGGGCACGCCCATCCCGGCGAGTGCCAAGAGCGTGCTCGATGCCATCAAGCTGCAGGTCGCGGGAGTGGCTGCTTGATTCCCACGCTGGCGCCCGTCGCCGACGCGGACTTCGAGGCCATGCTGGCGCTTCGCATTGAGGCGCTGCGCGAAAGCCTGGAGCGGCTGGGCCGCTTCAACCCCGACATCGCGCGGGCGCGGCTCAGGAGCCAGTTCCGGCCCGAGTGGATGCAGCACCTCGTCGTGAACGGCGAACGCGTCGGCTACTTCACCGTCGAGCCGCGTGAGGGCGAGTTGCGCCTTCATCACCTCTACTTGCGGCCCGACGCGCAAGGGCAGGGCGTCGGCGGCTGGGTGCTCAGCCAGATCAAGGCGCAAGGCCTGCCCATCACGCTGGCCGCGCTGCGCGAGAGCCGAGCGAACGACTTCTATCTTCGCCATGGCTTCCGCGTGGTCGAGGAACAGGACTTCGACATTGAATACCGCTGGGAGGCCTCAGCGTGAACCTGGCCGATCCGCTCAAGGCCGGCGACCGCCGCGCGCTGGCCAAGGCCAT
>JAEKLF010000104.1 GCA_019509985.1 Burkholderiales bacterium
TCGATCAGGTCCTTGATGCGCTTTTGCACGCTGCGCGGCGTGATGCCGTTTTCCTCGTTGAAGGCGATCTGCTTGGCGCGGCGCCGTTCGGTCTCGCCAATGGCCTTGCGCATGGACTCGGTGATGCGGTCGCCGTACAAGATGGCCTTGCCATTCAGATTGCGCGCCGCCCGGCCAATCGTTTGGATCAGGCTGCGCTCGGCGCGCAGGAAGCCTTCCTTGTCGGCGTCCAGGATGGCGACGAGCGACACCTCCGGGATGTCCAGCCCCTCGCGCAGCAGGTTGATGCCCACCAGCACGTCGAAGGCGCCAAGGCGCAGATCGCGCAGGATTTCGACGCGCTCCACCGTGTCTACGTCCGAGTGCAGGTAGCGGACCTTGACGCCGTTGTCGCTGAGGTAGTCGGTCAGCTGCTCGGCCATGCGCTTGGTCAGCGTCGTGATCAGCACGCGCTCGTTGACCTCCACGCGCAGGCGGATTTCCTGCAGCACGTCGTCCACCTGGTGGGTGGCGGGGCGCACCTCGACGAGAGGATCGACCAGGCCCGTCGCCGTATTCGACCAGCGTCGTCTTGCGCGCCCGGTCGCCGTTGTACATGCCGCCGAACTGGCCGATCAGCACATGGCTCTCGTCCAGGAACATGATGGCGTCCTTGGGCAGGTAGTCCACCAGCGTCGGCGGCGGGTCGCCCGGCTGGGCGCCTGACAGGTGGCGCGTGTAGTTCTCGATGCCCTTGCAGTGGCCCACCTCCTGGAGCATCTCCAGGTCGAAGCGCGTGCGCTGCTCGACGCGCTGTGCCTCGACGAGCTTGCCTTCCTTGACGAAAAAGTCGACCCGCTCGCGCAGTTCGGCCTTGATCGCATCTGTCGCTGCCAGCACGCGGTCGCGCGGTGTCACGTAATGGCTGCTCGGATAAACCGTGAAGCGAGGAATCTTCTGGCGAATTTGCCCCGTCAGCGGGTCGAACAGCGACAGGCCCTCGATCTCGTCGTCGAACAGCTCGATGCGGATGGCCAGCTCCGAGTGCTCGGCCGGGAACACGTCGATGGTGTCGCCGCGCACGCGAAAATGCCCGCGCACGAACTCCATCTCATTGCGCGTGTACTGCATGCGGATGAGATGCGCGATGACGTCGCGCTGGCCCATCTTGTCGCCCGTGCGCAGCGTCATCACCATCTGGTGGTAGTCGCTGGGGTTGCCGATGCCGTAGATGGCCGACACGGACGCGACGATGACGACGTCGCGCCGCTCCAGCAGGCTCTTGGTGCAGGACAGGCGCAGCTGCTCGATGTGCTCGTTGATCGCACTGTCCTTCTCGATGAACAGGTCGCGCTGCGGCACATAGGCCTCGGGCTGGTAGTAGTCGTAGTAGCTGACGAAGTACTCGACGGCATTGTTTGGAAAGAAGTCCCGGAACTCGCTGTACAGCTGCGCCGCCAGCGTCTTGTTGGGCGCAAACACGATGGCCGGGCGGCCCAGGCGGGCGATGACGTTGGCCATCGTGAAGGTCTTACCGGAGCCGGTGACGCCCAGCAAGGTCTGGTAGCTCAGACCGTCGTTGATGCCTTCGATGAGCTGGTTGATGGCCGTCGGCTGGTCGCCCGCCGGCGGGAAAGGCTGGAACAGCTGGAACGGCGAGCCTTCGAAGCTGACGAATTCGCCCTTGCGCTCCTCGGTGTCACCTTCTGGGGCGGGCATGGCGTTCAAGGCTTCTTGCATGGGGGAATCCCTGGTTCACGGGCAAAATTGCTGCGCTGCGAAACCAGGCAGGTTAGCGCAGACCCTGGTTCTTCAACCCTCCCCTCCTGCCAACGTCCTTTCAGGAATCCCGTCATGCCTTCTCTCTTCGCCGACGTCGCCCTTGCCCCGCGTGATCCCATCCTTGGTTTGAACGAGCAGTTCAATGCCGACACCCGCCCCGGCAAGGTCAACCTCGGCGTCGGCGTCTACACCGACGAGAACGGCAAGTTGCCGCTGTTGAAATGCGTGCAGGAGGCCGAAAAGGCCATGGCCGCCGCTCCCAAGCCGCGCGGCTATCTGCCCATCGACGGCATCGCCGCCTATGACAAAGCGGTGCAGAAGCTCGTCTTCGGCAGCGAGCTGAAGAACGTCGCCACCGTTCAGGCCCTGGGCGGCACAGGCGCACTGAAGATCGGCGCGGACTTCCTGAAGCATCTGAGCTCCGGCGCCAAGGTGCTGATCTCCGACCCGAGCTGGGAGAACCACCGCGCGCTGTTCACGCAGGCCGGCTTCACGGTCGAGGCCTACCCCTATTACGACGCCGAGCGCAAAGGCATCAACTTCGACGGCATGCTGGCCGCGCTGAATGCCGCGCCGGCCGGCACCGTCGTCGTGCTGCACGCCTGCTGCCACAACCCGACCGGCTACGACATCACCGCCGCCCAGTGGGCCCAGGTCGTCGCTGTCATCAAGGCCAAGGGTCTGACGCCCTTCCTGGACATGGCCTACCAGGGCTTCGGCTTCGGCCTGAAGGAAGACGGCGAGGCGGTGCGCCAGTTCATGGCCGCCGGCATCGGCTTCTTCGTGTCGACCAGCTTCTCCAAGAGCTTCTCGCTGTACGGCGAGCGCGTCGGCGCGCTGAGCGTCGTCTGCACCAGCGCTGAGGAAGCCGCGCGCGTGCTGTCGCAGCTGAAGATCATGATCCGCACCAACTACTCCAACCCGCCGACGCATGGCGCTCAGGTCGTGGCGCAGGTGCTGGCCGACGACAAATTGCGCGCGATGTGGGAGGAGGAGCTGGCCGGCATGCGCTTGCGCATCAAAGCCATGCGTGGCGCGTTGGTGGCGGCGCTGAAGGCCGCCGGCGTCACACAGGACCTGGGCTTCGTCACCGAGCAGCTGGGCATGTTCAGCTACTCGGGCCTGACTGCCGCGCAGATGCAACGCCTGCGCAGCGAGTTCGGCGTCTACGGCGTGGACTCGGGCCGCATCTGCGTCGCCGCACTGAACGAGGGCAATCTGCCCGTCGTTGCCGGTGCGATGGCAGCCGTAATCCGGGCCTGACGCACCGGACATGTGCGCAGGATTGGCGATTTAACCGTCAATCCATGCTGCAGCGCACAATCGCGAAAGCGTTTTCTGGCACTATCGAGGCATTCCCAGGTCCCTAGTTCAAGGTTTTGCCATGCTGTACCAGCTCTTCGAAACCCAGCGCGCTCTGCTCAGCCCCTTCTCGGAGTTCGCCGCCGCCTCGGCCAAGCTCTACAGCCATCCGCTGTCTCCGTTCGCCCACGGCCCGATGGCGCAGCGCATGTCGGCGGGCCTGGACCTGATGCATCGCCTGGCCAAGGACTACGAGAAACCCGAGTTCGAGATCAAGTCGGTCGAGGTCGACGGCGTCGACGTGGCGGTCCAGGAGCTGGTGGCGCTGGAAAAGCCCTTCTGCCGGCTGCTGCGCTTCAAGCGCTACACCGACGACCTCAAGGTGCTGGCCAAGATGAAGGACCAGCCGACGGTGTTGGTCGTGGCGCCCTTGTCCGGTCATCACAGCACGCTGCTGCGCGAGACCGTCAAGCAGCTGCTGAAGGACCACAAGGTCTACATCACCGACTGGACTGACGCGCGCATGGTGCCGCTGGACGTCGGTCCCTTCCACCTGGACGACTACATCCACTACGCGCAGGAGTTCATCCGCCACGTCGGTGGCGCGGACAGCCACGTCATCTCCGTCTGCCAGCCCACCGTGCCGGTGCTGGCGGCCATCTCGCTGATGGCCAGCGCCGGCGAGGCCACGCCGCGCAGCATGACCATGATGGGCGGCCCCATCGACGCCCGCAAGAGCCCGACCGCCGTCAACAACCTGGCCATGAACCGCAGCTACAGCTGGTTCGAGAACAACGTCATCTACCGCGTGCCGACCAACTTCCCCGGTGCCGGGCGCGAGGTGTACCCGGGCTTCCTGCAGCACACCGGCTTCGTCGCGATGAACCCGGACCGCCATCTGTCCTCGCACTACGACTACTTCCTGGACCTCGTGCGTGGCGACGATGACAGCGCAGAATCCCACCGCAAGTTCTACGACGAGTACAACGCCGTGCTCGACATGCCGGCCGAGTACTACCTCGACACCATCAAGACCGTCTTCCAGGACTTCGCGCTGGTGAACGGCACCTGGCAGGTCGACGGCCACTTCGTGCGTCCGCAGGACATCAAGACCACGGCCCTTCTGACCGTCGAAGGCGAGCTGGACGACATTTCCGGCGCCGGCCAGACCCGGGCTGCCCACGAGCTCTGCTCCGGCGTGCCCAAGGCCCACCAGTACCACTACGACGCCATCGGGGCCGGCCATTACGGCATCTTCTCGGGCCGTCGCTGGCGCGAAAAGGTCTACCCGGAAGTGCGTGACTTCATCGCCAAGTACGAAGCCGCGCCGCTGAAGAAGACCGCCAAGGCCACGCCGGCCAAGGCAGCACCCAGGCCGGCGGCGACGCGGAGCCGCCGCAAAGCGTGACCCTCGTCGAGCTGATCGACGCCGCACTGCCGCAGACCCAATGCACGCGCTGCGGCTACCCGGACTGCCGCCGCTACGCCGAGGCCGTCGCCACCGCTGAGGCTGACATCAACCAATGCCCGCCCGGCGGCGCCGAGGGCGTCGCCCGGCTTGCCGCAATCACGGGCCGCCCGGTCCAGCCGCTGAACCCCGGCAACGGCGTCGAAGCCACGCGCGGCGTCGCCGTCATCGACGAAGCCTGGTGCATCGGCTGCACGCTGTGCATCAAGGCCTGCCCGGCGGATTGCATCGTCGGTGCGCCCAAGGCCATGCACGTCGTCGTCGCGGCGCAGTGCACCGGCTGCGAGCTGTGCGTGCCGGCCTGTCCGGTGGACTGCATCTCCATGCCCGAGGTCACGGTCACCACCGGCTGGGCCGCCTGGAGCCAGTCTCAGGCCGAAGAAGCGCGCGAGCGCTATACCTTCCGCCAGTTCCGCCGTCATCGCGAGGCCGTGGAGAACGAGGCCCGCCTGGCCGAAAAGGCCCAGGCCAAGCTGGCCGACCTGTCCGCGGCCAGCGCCATCACCGACCCCGTGCAACTCGACCGCAAGCGCGCCGCCATCGAAGCGGCGCTGGCACGGGCCCGCGCCAAACGCACGCCCGGCGGTTGACGCTCAGCGCGAGCGCCGATGAGCGATGAAGCCGGCGAAACCCAGCCCCGCCAACAGCAGCGTGGCACTCGACGGCTCGGGCACCGCAGACACCTCGATGTCCACCCGCGCGAACGCGCCCTGGTTGCTGAAATCCAGCGCGCCCCACTGGTAGCCCGCCGGCACCAGGTCCTGGCTGGCGAAGCTGGTGTAGGGGTTGCCCGTCACGAGATGCACGACGCCGTGTTCATCCGTGCCCTGATTGGCCGCCGTCTGACCGCCACCGAGGCCGAAGGCACCATTGGCCAGCGAGTAGCGGAAGTCGTTGACCTCCGTTCCTGCGTCCCACACATGGCCCGCGCCACCCACCAGCAGCGAGATCTTGCCGCCATGCGCCAGGCTGGACAGGTCGAACTGCGTCGCGTTGTCGTTGCCGATGAAGAAGTCGTTGCTGACGACCACCATGGCGGCATAGCTGAAGTAGCGGTTGGCACCGGCCAAGTCGAGCCCGTTCAACGTCAGCGAGCGCACGGCGCCGGGGAAGGCCGGCGGGCCGGGCAGCGTGCCCTGGATGCCGCCCGAGGCCGTCACCGCGAAGATGCTGCTGAGCTGCGCCGCGCTGCCGTCTTCGGCCGCGCGCTCGACGCCCAGCGAGGCGGCGTAACCCGCATCGAAGGTGTCGAAGCTGCCGTTGTGAAATCCCACCCACAGCGGCGCGATGCCCACGCCACCCGCCGGGGTCAGCTGGGTCAGCGTCACCTTCACATCCGCGGCCTGCGCCGTGGCGCCCAGCGTCAGCGCGGCGGCGACCAGCGCGATCGAAGCAGTCTTCATTCGTCTCTCCAGGGTTGGCGTGGAACATCCACCGCCGGCATCGTCGAAGCCACCCCGCTCGAAGTCCTCACGGTGAGATCACGGCGCCGTGAAGATTGTTTCTGCCACCACGACTCCAATGCGTAAGCCTGCGCGCGCTGCGCCGACTGACGCCCATGCCCCAGAACCTCCTGCTCGTCGAAGACGACGCCGCCATCGCCGAGCTGCTGCAACAGCAACTGCAGCTGGCCGGCTACACGGTGCGCCGCGAGGCCGATGGCCGTGAAGCCATGCTGGCGCTGGACACCGAGGCCTTCGACCTCGTGCTGCTGGATCTGATGCTGCCCGGCGCCGATGGCTTCGACGTCTGCCGCCACCTGCAGGCCCGCCACCGCCAGACGCCGGTCATCATCGTCAGCGCGCGCTCGGCCGAGGCCCACCGCGTGCTGGGGCTGGAGCTGGGTGCGGACGACTACCTCGTCAAGCCCTTCTCGATGCTGGAGCTGATCGCCCGCGTGCGCGCACTGCTGCGCCGCGTCGAGCTGCTGCGCCACGCGCCCGCCGAGGCGCTGGTGCGCTTCGGACCGCGGCACCGGCTGGACACCGTCAGCCGCGAGCTGCGCGTGGGCGACGACAGCGTGCCGCTGACGCTGCGCGAGTTCGATCTGCTCTACTTCCTCGCCCGCCACCCCGGCCAGGTGTTCAGCCGCAGCGAGCTGCTGGACCGCGTCTGGGGCCAGGGCTTCGACGGCTACGAGCACACCGTCAACAGCCACATCAACCGGCTGCGCCAGAAGATCGAGGCCGACCCGCAGCAACCGCGCTTCATCGAGACCGTCTGGGGCGTGGGCTACCGCTTCAGCGCGCCTGCAGGAGCCTTGGCGTGAGGCTCAGCTTCACGGCCCGGCTGAGCCTGGCGCTGGCGGCGCTGCTGTGCGGCTTCGGCGTGCTGGTCGGCGTGGTGGGTGCGCGCGTGCTGGCCAAGCAGCAGCAGGAGACGCTGCAGCGCCTGTCGCAGGGGCTGGCCCGCCACATCGTCGAGCACTGGCCGGCACTGAGCCAGCCCAGCGAGGCGGCCACGCCCGGCCGGCTGAACGCGGTGCTGGACATGCTGATGGTCGTCAACCCAGCCATCGAGGTCTATGTGCTGGACGCCGACGGCCGCATCCGCGCCTACCTCGGCGACCCGGCCGCCGTGCGGCAGTCCCGCGTCGACCTGGCGCCGGTGCGCGCCTTCCTGGCCGGCGCGGCCCTGCCCGTGCTGGGCACCGACCCGCGCGCCACCCGGGCCGGCGCGGGCGGCATCTTCAGCGCGGCCCGGCTTGCCCCGGCGGCCGAGGGCGACGAACCGGGCTATCTCTACGTCGTGCTGCAAGGCCAGGCCAGCACGCAGATCGCCGGCCGCGTCGGCCGCGAGCAGCTCTGGCAGAGCGCGGCGCTGATGCTCGGCGTCGCGCTACTGGCGACGCTGGCCGTGGGCCTGCTGACGCTGACCCAGCTGACGCGCCCGCTGCGCGAGCTGGCCGGGCGCATGCGCGGCTACCGCGCTGGCGAAGCGATGCCGCCATCGCGGCCGCTGGCCGACGAAGTCGGCGCGATGGACGCGGCCTTCGGCCAGCTGACCGCCCGCGTCGAGCGCCAGATCGAGGAGCAGGCGCAAACCCAGGCGGCCCACCGCGAGGTGGTCGTCAACGTCGCCCATGACCTGCGCACACCGCTGACCGCGCTGCACGGCCACCTGGAAGCGCTGCAGCGCGAATTGGCCGAGGCGCCCGTCGAACCGCTGTCGGCCCACCGGCACCTGCGCATCGCACTGGAACAGAGCGACAAGGTGAGGCGGCTGTCGCAGCAGCTCTTCGAGTTGGCCAGCCTGCAGGCCAGCCATCAGATCGCCCATGTCGAGCGCTTTCGCCTGGACGAACTGGTCAGCGACGCGGTGCAGAAGTTCGCCTTCGCGCCCGGCACGCCGCCGGTGGCGCTGGCCGGGCCGCCGCCCGGGCCACTTGAGATGGAGGGCGACCTGCAACTGGTCGAGCGCGCATTGACCAACCTGATCGACAACGCGCTGCGCCATGCGCCGGACGCCGGCACGGTGCAGGTGCACCTGCAACGCGATGCGAGCGCCGTGCATATCTTCGTCGAGGACCGTGGACCCGGCCTGCCCGCCGCGCTGCGGCAGCGCCTGGACGCGGGCATCAGCCTGCGCGAGCCACCCATCCAGCGCCCCGGTGGCGGCTTCGGCGGCCTGGGCCTGGCCATCGCGCAGCGCATCGCCCAGCTGCATGGTGGCTCACTGAGCACGCGCCCGGCCGGCCATGGCGGCACGCTGATGTGCCTGGCCCTGCCCTTGCCGGCCTGAGCGCGCCGCTCGCCCACAATGCGGGCATGAACGGTGCCCAAGTCGAACGCTTCTTCGCCACCCTGAAAGCCGCCAACCCGGCGCCACAGACCGAGCTGGAGTTCGCCAGCGTCTTCGAGCTGCTGACGGCCGTGCTGCTGTCCGCCCAGGCCACCGATGTCGGCGTCAACAAGGCCACCCGGCGGCTGTTCGCCGTCGCCAACACGCCGCCACAGATCCTGGCGCTGGGCCAGGACGGGCTGGAGGCGCACATCAAGACCATCGGCCTGTACCGCAGCAAGGCCAGGCATCTGCTGCAGACCTGCCGCATGCTGGTCGACCTGCATGGCGGCGAGGTGCCGCGCTCGCGCGCTGAGCTGGAGGCCCTGCCCGGCGTGGGCCGCAAGACGGCCAACGTGGTGCTCAACGTCGCCTTCGGCGAACCGACGATGGCGGTGGACACGCACATCTTCCGCGTCAGCAACCGCACGGGCCTGGCGCCGGGCAAGACGCCGCTGGCCGTGGAGCTGGGTTTGCTGAACCGCGTGCCCGAGCCCTACCTCGTCGACGCGCACCACTGGTTGATCCTGCACGGCCGCTACGTCTGCCAGGCGCGCAAGCCGCTGTGCAACGTTTGTGCCGTCATCAATGAATGCGACTACGGTCGCAACCTAAAATCCGCAGCCGCCTGACAACACCTCCCCCATGGCCAGCCTGACCGACCTGACCGACCGCGTCGAACGCCTGCTGTTGCGCCACGACGAGATCACCCGCACGAACGAGCTGCTGCGCGAGCAGGTCGCCGCCCTCACGCAGGAGCGCGACAGCCTGCGTTCGCGCCTGAACGCCGCACGCGCCCGCGTTGATGCGCTGCTGGAGCGCCTGCCGGCCGAAGCCCCGAAAGAAGAGCTGCCATGAAGCAGATGGAAGTGACCATCATGGGCCAGAGCTATCTGCTCGGCTGCCCCGAAGGCGGCGAGGCCGCGCTGACCTCGGCCGTGGCCCAGGTGGACCGCGAGATGAGCGCCATCCGCGACGCCGGCAAGGTCAAGGCGCGCGAACGCATCGCCGTGCTGGCCGCGCTGAACCTGGCCTATCAGCTGGCCGAGGCACCGCGGGAGGCGTCAGCTTCTACGCCTGTTTCGTTGCCCGAAGTCGATACCCTCATCAAGCGCCTGGACGAAGCACTCGGACATGATGGCCAGCTGCTCTGAGACTTAGAATCCACACCGTCCATCGCTTTCCCCGGGGCTTTATTTCCTTCATCCGATGCTCTATGAGCAAGGGCTTGGAAAATGTCGGACGGGCGTGATCGTCTCGCGTCAGATGAACCCGAAGTCCGGCTGACCTCGCCCACCTGATTACCCCTGGGTGTTCAGGATCTCGGCCCCCAGGATTGCGGTGGACACCCCTCCTCGATTTAGCATCAGCCCATGAATTACTGGCTGATGAAGTCCGAGCCCGACGAGGCCTCCATCCTGGACCTGGAACGCGCCGGCACCCTGCCCTGGACCGGCGTGCGCAACTACCAGGCGCGCAACTTCATGCGCGACGGCATGCAGCTCGGCGATGGCGTGCTCTTCTATCACTCATCATGTCCCGAGCCGGGCATCGCCGGCCTGGCCGAAGTCTGCAGCGTGGCTTACCCGGACGCGACGCAGTTCGACGTCAAAAGCCCCTACTACGACCCCAAGTCCAAGCCCGAGGCGCCGCGCTGGCTGCATGTGGACGTGCGCTGGCACGAGACGACGCGGCTGTTGAGCCTGAAGGAGATGCGTGAGGCGCCCGAGCTGGCCGGCATGCAGGTGCTGCAACGCGGCAACCGCCTGTCGATCACGCCCGTGAGCCCGACTGAATGGCGGGCGGTGCTGAAGCGATTGAAGGCCTGACGGCCGACGGCGAAATCAGGTGAAGGCGATGGACGCCAGCACGACCTGATTGCCGCCGCGGCGCTGGGCCTCGTGCACGGCGGCTTCGCTGGCGGCCATCAGCTCGTCCTGACGCGAGGCCGTGTGCGGGAAGCTGGAAACGCCCATCGAGATCGACAACCCGAGATCCTGCCCGTTCAACACGACGATCTGGGCCGCGCACTGGCGGCGCAGCTGCTCCATGCGCGCATGCGCCGTGGCCAGGCCCACGCCCGACAGCAGCACCGCAAAGCGTTGCGGCCCGATGCGGCAAGCGGCGTCCATCGCGCGGGTATTGGCGCGCAGCATGCGGCCCACGCCCTCGAGCAGGCGCTGCTTCGCGTCCTCGCCCAGAGTAGCGACGGCCGCCGCCGCATCCAGCGCGATGACGACCAGCGCGAACTCGCGATGCTCGCGGGTGGACAGATCGATCTCGCGCAGCAGCTGGTCGTCGAACTGCGGCCGCATGTAGAGGCCGGAGACGTCGTCGCGGCCCGATCCCTGCTGCAGCTCGCGGCGGATCTGCTCCATCGCGCTTTGCTGCTGCTCGATCTGGGCCAGCGCGCGCTGCAGATGCGACTCACGCTGCCTTTCCTCGGTGCGCTCATGCCAGACCGACAGCAGGAAGTCCTGCCCCAGCGCCAGGCGCGTCACGCTGAATTCGCGCCGGCGGCCGTTGATCTCCAGCTTGTGCTCGCTGACGACCGGGTGGCGCTGGGCCATCACGGTCTGCTCGACACGGCGCAGCGCCGTCGTCTCGTCGGCCTTGAGCAATTCGGCATCGGTGTGGCCGATGACCTCTTCGCGCTCGAACAACTGCGCCAGGCCGGCGCTGGCGAACACGTAGCGGCTGTTGGCAACGGTCTTGATGGCCACCTGGCTGCCCAAGGGCTCGATCAGCGAAACGAGCCCGGCCAGCGTCTCGCCACCCAGCTCGGTATGACCCGCGAGCCAATGCGCCAGGCTGCCGGGTGGCGGCTGCATCGCGGTCTGGTCGGCGGTCATATCCATGAAATCGTTTTGATGCGAACCTGCCTCGCGGCGGGAAACCCGCGTGACATCAGGGTGTCGAAGGACTGTAGTAGTGCCAAAGCAAGGCCAGCAAGGCCGGAGCACCCCACGAATCGGGCCTCCCCCCTAGAAGGCCCGCCAGCTGTTACGGCCCTCATCCTAACGAGTTTCGCCGGGGCCACCCGCGACAATCGGGCCCGTTCTGGCTGGAGATATATGCAGGTTTTCGATGCAGTGGTGGTGGGTGCGGGCGCGGCTGGCCTGTTCTGTGCGGGGCTGGCCGGGCAGCGTGGCCTGCGGGTGTTGCTGGTCGACCATGCGCCGCGCCTCGCTGAAAAGATCCGTATCTCGGGGGGTGGGCGTTGCAATTTCACGAACCGCGAGGCCGCGCCGGCCAATTTCCTGTCCGACAACCCGGCCTTCTGCCGCTCGGCGCTGGCTCGCTACACCCCGCAGGACTTCATCAAGCTGGTGCAGAGCCATGGCATCGCCTTCCACGAGAAGCACAAGGGCCAGCTGTTCTGCGACGATTCCAGCGAGCAGATCATCCAGATGCTGCTGAAGGAATGCGGGGCTGGCGGCGTGACGCGCTGGCAGCCCTGCACGGTGGCCGACGTGCGCCGAATGCCAGACGGCGGCTTCGAGCTGGACACCAGCCAGGGGCCGGTGAGCGCAGCGCGTGTCGTCGTCGCGACTGGCGGGCTGTCGATTCCCAAGATCGGCGCCAGCGACTGGGGCTTGCGCCTGGCCAAGCGTTTCGAACACGCCATCGTCGAGCCGCGCGCAGCGCTGGTGCCGCTGACCTTCGACGCCGAAGCCTGGGCGCCCTTCGCAGCGCTGGCCGGGCTGTCGCTGCCGGTCGAGGTGTCCTGCGGCGCCGGCAAGGCGCGCGGGCGCTTCCTGGAGGACCTGCTGTTCACGCACCGCGGCCTGAGCGGTCCGGCCATCCTGCAGATCTCCAGCTACCGCACGGCCGGCCAGGCGCTGCAGATCAATCTGATGCCTGACTTGCAGCTGGACGAGGAACTTGTTGAGGCCAAGAGCGCATCGCGCCGGCAGCTCGGCAACGAACTCGCCACCCGCCTGCCGCAGCGCCTGGCGGCGGCGTGGCTGGAGCGTGCCGGCCTGGACGCGGCTCGCCCTCTGCCCGAATGCCGCGATGCAGACCTGCAGCGCCTGGGCCGCAACGTGCACGACTGGCAGCTGATGCCCAGCGGCGACGAGGGCTGGCGCAAGGCCGAGGTCATGCGCGGCGGTGTCGACACGCGGGAACTCAGCTCCCAGAGCCTGGAGAGCAAGCGTGTGCCGGGCCTGTATTTCATCGGCGAAGTGGTCGACGTGACCGGCTGGCTGGGCGGCTACAACTTCCAGTGGGCCTGGGCCAGCGCCGCAGCCTGCGCGCGGGCGATGGCGGACGCCTCATCTCCAACCTGAACGAGTCTTGGCAAGTCCTTGATTTCCCGGCTACAATCCTCGGCTTTGCTGGCAAACCCGCGCGTCGATTCGCTGCACTTCTCGAAGAAGGCTGAAGAGAAGCAGTAATCCGGAACCTGCTGCTGATCCCAGCCGCGAACACCGAGCGCAATCCGAAGGAAATACATGACCACCATCCGCGTCAAGGAAAACGAACCGTTCGACGTCGCCCTGCGCCGTTTCAAGCGCACCATCGAAAAGCTGGGCCTGCTGACCGAACTCCGCGCCCGCGAGTTCTACGAGAAGCCCACCGCCGAGCGCAAGCGCAAGAAGGCTGCGGCCGTCAAGCGCCACTACAAGCGTGTGCGCAGCATGCAGCTGCCCAAGAAGCTGTACTGATCGTCTCTGACGCGACCCGGAGCCCGTTTTCAACGCAGCTCCGGTGAGCTCCAAAACCCGCCACAGGACGCTGTTGCGGGTTTTTGTCTTTTTGAACCGGATCTCCCCATGAGCCTGAAAGACCGCATCACCGAAGACATGAAGGCCGCCATGCGTGCCAAGGACAGCGACCGCCTGCTGACCATTCGTGGCCTGCTGGCCGCCGTGAAGCAGAAGGAAGTGGACGAGCGCGTCGTCGTCGACGACACGGCGCTGGTCGCGATCGTCGACAAGCTGATCAAGCAGCGCAAGGACTCCATCAGCCAGTTCGGCGCCGCCGGCCGCGACGATCTCGTCGCCAAGGAAACCGCCGAGCTGGCCGTGCTGCAGGCTTATCTGCCCGAGCGCCTGTCCGCCGAGGCCGTGGCCGAGAAGGTCGCTGCCATCGTCGCCGAGCTGGGTGCCAGCGGCCCGGGCGACATGGGCAAGGTCATGGCCGCCGCGAAGGCGGCTCTGGGCGGCGTGGCCGACATGAGCACGGTGTCGGCCGCGGTCAAGGCCGCGCTGGCCAAGTAAGGAGCCCGCCATGAGCCTGCCCCTGCAATCCCTGCTGCCCGACGTCTGCGCCGCACCGCAGCTGACGCCCGAAGCCATGGCCGAGGCCGCGACCATGGGCTTCAAGAGCGTCGTCAACAACCGCCCCGACTTCGAGGGCGGCCCGGACCAGCCCACCTCCGCCGCCATCGAGGCCGCCGCGCACGCGGCCGGCCTGGAGTACCGCTTCCTGCCCGTGGCCGGTGGCTACCAGTCGCCGCAGGAGATCGCCACCTTCGCCGAGTTGCTGGCGACGCTGCCGCGCCCCTTGCTGGTGTTCTGCCGCTCCGGCGCGCGCTCGACGCGCCTCTTCCTGCAAGCCCAGCAGCTCGGCTGACAGCGGGCTTTCCCTGTGGGCGCCTCGGGCCTGACGGTCCGGGGCGTCGTTACATTGGCGGGCTCCGGATCCGCCTGCCTCCCATGAATGCCCTGCTCGCCCTCGCGCGGCGCATCGACAGCCTCAACGACCGCTTCGGCAAGCTCGCCGCCTGGGCCGTGCTGCTGTCCTGCTTCATCAGCGCCGCCAATGCCGTCGTCCGCTACGGCCTGGACTACAGCTCCAATGCCTTCCTCGAAATCCAGTGGTATCTCTTCGCCATCTGCGTGATGCTGGGCGCGGCCCAGGTGTTGCGGCTCAACGAACATGTGCGCGTGGATCTGGTCTACAGCCGCGTCGGCACGCATGCCAAGGTGGGCATCGACCTATTCGGCCTTTTGGTCTTCCTGCTGCCGGTCATCGGCTACGCGGCCTGGCTGTCCTGGGGCTTCTTCATGGTCAAGCTGACAACGGGCATGGCGCCGGCTGACTCGATCGCGAGCCTGGGCTTCACGGGCTACATCACCAAGCTGCTGACCAGCGGCGAGGTGTCGAGCAACTCGGGCGGCCTGATCCGCTGGCCGGCCGCGCTGACGCTGCCGCTGGGCTTTGCCCTCGTCTGGCTGCAGGGCGTGGCGGAGGTCATCAAGCGTGTGGCCTGGCTGCAGCGCCGGTTCGACATGGACACGCACTACGAGAGGCCGCTGCAATGATCTCGATGGAGAGCTTCCCGCCGCTGATGTTCGCGGGGCTGATCGTGATCATGCTGATCGGCTTCCCCGTCGCGTTCTCGCTCGCGGCGCTGGGCCTGGCCTGCGGCTTCTTCGCCGTCAGCCAGGGCTGGTTCCCGCCGGAGTTCATGAGCGCGCTGCCGCAGAACGTCTTCGGCATCCTGTCCAACGACCTGCTGCTGGCCATCCCCTTCTTCACGCTGATGGGCTCGCTGCTGGAGAAATGCGGCCTCGCCGAGGACATGCTCGACTCCATGGGCCAGCTTTTCGGCCCCGTGCGAGGTGGCCTGGGCTACTCGGTCATCATCGTCGGCTTCATCCTCGGCGCCATCACCGGCACCGTGGCCGGCCAGGTCATCGCCATGGCCATGATCTCGCTGCCGGTCATGATGCGCTACGGCTACAACATGCGCTACGCGACCGGCGTGCTGGCCGCGTCGGGCACGATCACGCAACTGGTGCCGCCGTCCCTCGTGCTGGTCGTGCTGGCCGACCAGCTCGGCCGCTCGGTGGGCGACATGTACAAGGGCGCCTGGGGCCCGTCCATCCTGCAGGTGCTGATCTTCGCGCTCTACACCTTCGTGCTGGGCCGCGTGAAGCCGGACCACGTGCCCGGCGTGCCCAAGACGGCGCGCACGCTGCAGGGCTGGGCGCTGTGGAAGAAATGCCTGCGCGGCATCGTGCCGTCGGCCGTGCTGATCTTCGCGGTGCTGGGCTCGATGGGTGGCCTGCCCGGTATCGACACCGCCATCTGCACGCCCACGGAGGCTGGTGCGATGGGCGCGGTCGGCGCCTTCATCCTGGCCGGCCTGCACCGCCGCCTGAACTGGCCGCTGGTGCGCGACACCATGCTGGGCACCATGCGCATCACGGCCATGGTGGTGTTCATCCTGATCGGCTCGCGCACCTTCTCGCTGGTGTTCCAGGGCGTCGAGGGCGGGCGCTGGATCGAGCACATGCTCAGCAACCTGCCGGGTGGGCAGGTCGGCTTCCTGATCGCCGTCAACATCTTCATCTTCTTCCTGGCCTTCTTCCTCGACTTCTTCGAGATCGCCTTCATCATCCTGCCGCTGCTCGGTCCGGTGGCCGACAAGATGGGCATCGACCTCGTCTGGTTCGGCGTCATGCTGTGCGTGAACATGCAGACCAGCTTCATGCATCCGCCGTTCGGCTTCGCCCTCTTCTACCTGCGCGGCATCGCCGACACGCTCTACAAGAACGGCTCGCTGCCGAAGAAGGTCGAGTCCAACGACATCTACATGGGCGCCCTGCCCTGGGTGGGCATGCAGCTCATCCTGGTGGCCATCGTCATCTTCTTCCCGCAGACGGTGACGGCCTTCCTCGACAAGGAAAAACCGGTGGACATGAACCACGCATCGGAGCTGCTGCAGCAGATGGGTGGCACCGACGACAAGGCCAAGCAGGACGGGCTGAGTTCGGATGACGCGGCCAAACTGTTTGCGCCAGCGGATCCCGCCTCAGCGGCCTCGCAGCCCTGAAGCGACAAAGCCCCGCGATGCGGGGCTTTGTACTGCGGGTGTCGGCGGTTTAGAGCTTCTGCGCCTGCATGTAGTCGTCGAAGCCAGCCTCGGCGAAGCGGAACCACAGGTTCTGGTCGCGGCGGAAGGCAATCATGTCCTCGTAAACCTTCTTCCAGTTCGGGTTCTTGGCCGAGATCTCGGCATAGACCGCGTGCGACTCCTTGAAGGCCGCGTCCATCACGTCCTTCGGGAAGCGGAACAGCTTGGTGCCGGAGCCCACCAGCTGCTTCAGCGCGATCGGGTTCTTGGCGTCGTACTTGGCCTGCATGTCCACATGGGCCACGGCGCATGCGGCCTCGAGGATGGCCTTGTACTCGGCGGAGAGCGCGTCATAGGCCTTGGTGTTGACGTAGAAATCCACCTCGGCACCGCCCTCCCACCAGCTCGGGTAGTAGTAGTTGGGCGCGACCTTGTTGAAGCCCAGCTTCTGGTCGTCGTAGGGGCCCACCCACTCGGCCGCGTCGATGGTGCCCTTCTCCAGCGCCGAGTAAATCTCGCCGCCGGCGATCTGCTGCGGCACCGCGCCCATGCGCTCGATGACGCGGCCGGCGAAGCCGCCGATGCGGATCTTCAGGCCCTTGATGTCGGCGACGCTCTTGATCTCCTTGCGATACCAGCCGCCCATCTGGGCGCCGGTGTTGCCGCCCATGAAGTTGATGATGTTGTAGTTGCGGTAGAAGTCGCGCATCAGCTTCAGGCCGTTGCCTTCCACCATCCACGCGCTCATCTGGCGGCTGTTCAGGCCGAAGGGCACCGCGCACCCCAGCGCGAAGGTCTCGTCCTTGCCGAAGAAGTAGTAGGGCGCCGTGTGCGCGCACTCGACGGTGGCGGCCTGCACGGCGTCCACCACCTGCAGCGCCGGCACGATCTCGCCGCCGGCATGCACGGAGATCTGGAACTTGCCGCCGCTCATCTCGCCGACCTTCTTGGCCATCAGCTCAGCCGCACCGAACAGCGTGTCCAGCGACTTCGGGAAGCTCGACGCAAGGCGCCAGCGCACCTGCGCCTGGGCGTTGACGACGGCCGGCGCGACCCCCGCGGCCAGCACGCCGGCGAGGCCTGCCTGTCGAACAAAGGAACGGCGCTCCATGGATGTCTCCTTGTTGAAATTGGTATGGGAAAGGCGGGCCGATTCTGTCAGTTGCCAGCGAGCTTCATGCCTGTGACAAGCACCGAGCCGACGGTCTTGGTGCCCATCGAATATTCGTCCGCGCCAATGCCGACGATGCCCTTGAGCATGTCCTTCAAGTTGCCGGCGATGGTCACCTCATGCACCGGGTAGGCGATCTCGCCGTTCTCGACCCAGTAGCCGCTGGCGCCGCGCGAGTAGTCGCCCGTCACGTAGTTCACGCCCTGCCCCATCAGCTCGGTGACGAGCAGGCCGCGACCGAGGCGGCGAATCATCGTTGGCAGGTCATCGCCGGGCGCCGTGGCGCGGCTGGTCATGCGCAGGTTGTGCGAGCCACCGGCATGGCCAGTCGTCTTCATGCCCAGCTTGCGCGCTGAGTAGCTGGACAGGAAATAGCCCTGCAGCACGCCGCCCTCCACGACCGAGCGGGCGCGTGTGACCACGCCCTCGTCGTCAAACGGCGAGCTGCCCTTGCCCTTGGGCACGTGCGGGTCCTCGCTGATGTCGATGTGCGAGGCGGTCACCGGCTGGCCCAGGCTGTCGAGCAGGAAGCTGGTGCGACGGTACAGCGCGCCGCCGCTGGTGGCCTGCACGAGGGCGCCGAGCAGGCCGATGGCAACCGTGCTCTCGAACAGCACGGGGATCTCGGCCGTGGCCACCTTGCGCGCCTTCAGGCGCGACAGCGCGCGCTCCGACGCGTAACGGCCGACGGCCTCGGCCGAGGCCAGGTCGGCCGCGTCGCGCATCGAGCTGTACCAGGCGTCGCGCTGCATGCCGGCGCCACGGCCGGCGATGGGCGCGACCGACAGCGAATGCCGCGAGCTGGCATAGCCGCCGCGAAAGCCGCGCGTGTTGCCCATCCAGAAATGCGACTGCTGGGCCGACACGGCCGCGCCTTCGCTGTTCGTGATGCGCTTGTCCACGGCCAGCGCCGCGGCTTCGCAGCGCAGCGCGATCTCGGCGGCCTGGGCGGCGTCGATGGCCCAGGGATGGAAGAGATCGAGCTCGGGCCGCAACGCCGGGTCCAGCGCCAGGTCGTCGGCATCGGGCAGGCCGGCGAACTCATCCTCGGCCGTGAAGCGGGCGATGTCGTAGGCGGCGCGCACCGTGTCGCGGATGGCCTGGGCCGAGAAATCCGACGTGCTGGCATTGCCGCGGCGCTGGCCGAGGTAGACCGAGATGCCGAGCGACTTGTCGCGGTTGCGCTCGACGTTCTCCAGATGCCCCAGCCGCGCAGACACCGACAGGCCGCAGCCCTCCGACACTTCGGCGCCGGCGTCGCTGGCGCCGAGCTTTTTCGCCTCCGCGAGGGCATCCTCGATCCACTGCTGAAACTGCTCTGGGCTGTAGGCGAAACCGTCTTGGGCTTGGGACATGAACACAAAGCGCCGGTCGGGCCGGCGCCTGGAAATCGGGGTGGGCGACAATGATAAGACTCGCCTGAACCCGGCCACAGATGCAAGAAAACACCCCCGACCTCGATTCCGACGACGACTTCGACCGCCCGAGCAAGTCGCAGCTCAAGCGCGACATGACCGCGCTGCAGCTGCTCGGCGAGGATCTGCTCGCCCTGCCCGAGAGCCGCTGGGAGCCGCTGGCCCTGCCCGAGATCCTCAGCGACGCGCTGCGCCACGCCAAGAAGATCACCAACTTCGAGGGCAAGCGC
This sequence comes from Burkholderiales bacterium, assembly GCA_019509985.1. Classification (GTDB taxonomy): domain Bacteria; phylum Pseudomonadota; class Gammaproteobacteria; order Burkholderiales; family Burkholderiaceae_C; genus Pelomonas. The sequence continues at coordinate 18,938 of JAEKLF010000104.1, forward strand.
CGGCAGATCCAGTACATCGGCAAGCTGATGCGCAAGATCGACCCCGAGCCCGTGCGCGAGGCCGTGGCCGCCTTCAAGCTGGGCCATGCGCAGGACAGCCTGCGCCTGCACCAGTCCGAGCGCTGGCGCGAGCGCCTGCTGGCCAGCGACGATGCGCTGCAGGAGTTCCTGAACGCCCACGACGGCGTCGACATCCAGCAGCTGCGCAACCTCGTGCGTGCGGCGCGCAAGGACGCGGCCAACGAACCGGAGAAACGCAGCGGCCGGGCCTTCCGCGAGCTGTTCCAGTTCATCAAGGCCAGCGAAGTCGCCGCCGATGAGTGACGCAGTCCGCATCGGCATCGTCTCGATCAGCGACCGCGCCTCCAGCGGCGTTTACGAGGACAAGGGCCTGCCTGCGCTGAAGGACTGGCTCGCCAGCGCGCTGCACAACGCCATCGAGTTCGTGCCCCGCCTGATCCCCGACGAGCAGGCGGGCATCTCGGCCGCGCTGATCGAACTCGTCGACGAGGCCCGTTGCGACCTCGTGCTAACCACCGGCGGCACCGGCCCCGCGCCGCGCGACGTGACGCCCGAGGCGACGCTGGCCGTGGCCGACCGCGTCATGCCGGGCTTTGGCGAGCAGATGCGCCAGATCTCGCTGCACTTCGTGCCGACGGCCATCCTGTCGCGCCAGGTCGCCGTCATCCGCGGCAAGAGCCTGATCATCAATCTGCCCGGCCAGCCGAAGGCCATCGCCGAGACGCTGGCTGGACACGAGAAGGCCAGCGGCATCTTCGCGGCCGTGCCCTATTGCATCGACCTGATCGGCGGCCCCTACCTCGAGACCCGCGACGAGGTCTGCAAAGCCTTCCGGCCCAAGAGCGCGCAGCGCCCCGCGAGTTGATCCGATCAGCGCCTAGCCGAGCACGGCGCCGGGCTCCGCCGGCGAGGCGATCGCCGCGGCCACGTCGTCCAGCTCACGGTTGCTGCTGAGGCCGAAACCGCCCACCACGCGCGCGCCAATGGCGCCGCGCCCGGTGGCCGTGTGCACCCCGACCCAGGCATTGCGGCCCGAGCGCTTCGCCGCATACAGCCCCAAGTCAGCCAGATGGACGACCTGCTGCCAGGTGCGCGCCTGCGGCCGCTCCCGCTCGAAGGGCACGCAGGCAAAGCCAATGGAGCAGCTCACGGCCAGCTCCGTGCCATCGTCGAGTTCGAAGGGCGTGGCGGCGATGACGGCACGCATGCGCTCGGCCAGCTCCGCGGCGCGCACGCGGTCGGTGTCACGTGCCACGGCCAGGAATTCCTCGCCACCCCAGCGCACCAGGTAGTCCGACTCGCGCAGCACCGAGCGCAAGCGCGCACCGAACTGCACCAGCACCGTGTCGCCGGCCGCATGGCCGTAGCGGTCGTTGATGCGCTTGAAGGCGTCGATGTCCAGCAGCAGGAAGACGTTGTCCGTGTCCAGCGGCTGGCCACCGGCCGCGCGGCTCTCCTGGGCGCGGCGCTGGCCGGCAGCGAGGTCGTGCTCGATGTGCTCGGCCAGGAAGCGGCGGTTGTGCAGGCCGGTCAGCGGGTCCGTCACGCTGCTCATCTCAAGCAGGGCCGACTTCTCCTCCAACGCATGGTGCAGACGCTGCAACTCGGCCGTGCGCTCGCGCACCTTGAGTTCGAGGTCCAGTTGGCGCTGGCGCAGCATGCGCGTGCGCGCCGCCACCGCAGCCATCAGCAGCAGGGCCAGCGCAATCACCAGTGCGATGCGGAACCACCAGGTCTGGTGCCAGGCCGGCAGCACGCGGATGGGCAGGGCCAACTCGCGTTCGGCCCATTGGCCGTCACGGTTGGACGCACGCAGCCGCAACCGGTAGTCACCCGGCGGCAGGTTGGTGTAGGCGGCGAGCCGGCGCGTGGCGTCGCTGTCCACCCAGCCGACGTCGAAGCCTTCGAGCTGGAAGGCATAGCGGTTGCGCTCGGGCGCGGAGAAGTCCGTCGACGAGAACTCGACGGCGAGGCTGTTGGCATGGGCCGGCACGGTCAGCGCGGCGGCGCCCGCCAGCCCAGGCGCGAAGGGCACGGGCCGGCCGCCCACGTTCGCGTCGGTCAGCAGCACGCCCGGGCGGTAGGACCAGGCCTGCAGCTTCTCCGGCCGCACGACGGTCATGCCGCCCGCGCCACCGAACAGGAGTTCGCCACGGTCCGTGCGCGCGGCCGAGCCGGTCCAGTAGGTCGGGAACATCACGCCCTCGGCGCGCCGCAACGCGCGGATGCCGAATTTCTGCGGGTCGATGCGCGCCAGGCCCACGTCGGTGCTGGCCCAGACCTGGCCCTGCAGGTCGGTCAGCAGCGCGTTGACCGTGCCGTCCGGCAGGCCCTGCGCCACACCAATGCGGATGAGGCCGGCGGCTTTGCCGGGTGCGGGCAGGATGTCGATACCGCCGCCGTAGCTGCCGACCCAGAGCCGCTGCTTTGCATCCGTCAGCAGCGCAGTGATGAAGCCGGCCGACAGACCGCCCGACGCGGCCGGGCCGGGCAGCAGCTGCGTCACCGCGCCGGTGGACACGTCGACGCGATTCAGGCCGTGGCGGGTGCCGACCCACAGGCTGCCGCGCTGCGGCCCTGGCGCCAGCACGATGACACGCTGGTCGCTCAGGCCCGGCGCGGCCAGCGGCACGCGGGCCGAGCGACCGCTGGCCAGGTCAAGCTGCCACAGACCGTCGGACTGGCCGCCGACCCACAGCCTCTGCCCCTCGGCCAGCAACGCCCAGACCGACGCGGCCGGGTCGCGGCCCGCCAGCGCAATGCGGGTGACACGGCGCCCCTCGTTGTCGGTGCGGTAAAGGCCGCGCTTGGTGCCGATGAAGACGCTGCCGTCCGGCAAGCGCGCCATCGCCAGCACGATGTCCTGCGGCAGTGCCGTCTCGGGGCGGGCCGGGTCGGGCTTGAGCGCAGCGACGCGGGCGCCGCTGGCGTCGAGGATGTCGATGCCGCTCTTGTGCGTGCCCAGCCACAGCCGCCCGTCGGGCATGGGCTGGATCCAGCTGATCTCGGTGCTGTTGAAACTCGCGTCCATCGCGTCGCTGCCGTCGGGGCTGGCGCCGAAGCGGGTCAGCACGGCGGTCTGCTGCGGGTCGTAGCGGCTCAAGCCCTGGTTGGATGCGACCCAGATCAGGCCGGCGTGGTCACGGTGCAGCGCGCGCAGCGCGTTGTCGGCCAGACTCATCGGCCAGGCCGGCACATGGCGGATGCGGCGCGTCTCGCCGCGCTCGAAGTCCACCGACACGATGCCCTGGCCCAGCGTCGCGATCCACATCTCGCCCGGCTGCACCTCGGCCAGGCCGGCGATCTGGCTGTTTAGCAGCAGGTCCTGCCCGTCGGCCGTTGCCAGTTCGTGCACGGCGGTCGCAGCAGCGCCGTCGCGCCCCGGCAGCACGAAGACGCCGTGGTGCAGGCTGCCCACCCAGACGCGCCCGGCGGCGTCCTGCATCAGCGCCTCGGGCTGCACGACGGCCGCGGTCGGCAACGCGACGGGGATGAGGCCCGCAGCGCCCGGCTCGCGGCGGAACAGGCCGGTGGCGCTGCCCAGCCAGAGTGCGCCGGCGCGGTCGCGCAGCAGCGTCTTGACCTGGGCGCCGGCCGCCTCGGCCCAGCCGCCTGCGCCGCTGGCGTGCTCTATGCGACCGCTGGCGGGGTCGAGATGGTCCAGGCCGGCGTCGGTGACGACCCACAGGCCGCCGGCTCCGTCGTCGACGATCTGGCGCACGCTGACATGGCTCAGGCCCTGGTCGCCGCCGACCGGGTAGGCCACGAAGCGGTCCGTCGCCGGGTCATGGCGCAGCAGCCCGGCCGAGCTCGTGCCCACCCAGAGCCGGCCGCGGGCGTCGCCCAGCAGCGACTGCACATAGTTGTCGGGCAGCGCACCGGGCTGCTGCGCGTCGGCCTTGTAGACGCGAAAACGATAGCCGTCCCAACGCGCCAGGCCGCCCAGCGTGCCCACCCACAGAAAGCCCTGGCCGTCCTCGGCCAGCGCCGTCGCGATCGCGTTCGGCAGGCCCTGGTCCTGGGTCACATGCTGGAAGGCGATGTCGGCTAGGCGCGACCAGCGCTTCTCCGCCGGTGCCGCAGCCGCTGTCCCCAGCAGCGCGGCCAGCGCGAGGCCCAGCAGAAAGCGCCACGAGGAATTCAGCCGCAGACGGGACTCGCTCAGGAGCACAGCAGGCCAACGGGGAAGCGGGCCGCCCGGCCCGGAACCCGGGATTCTCCTGCACGCCGGAGGCGGTTTGGCCGTGAAGCAGTGGGCGTCGGGCGGCTTATTTCACCGCCGCGGTCTCAGTCCCGGTACTGGGTCCAGTTGGCAGGACAGGCCCGTACGTGCTCGGCCTTGTTGTTGGCGCTGCTCTGCGTCACCCAGCATTCGTCGAAGACGGAGCAGTAGCAGACCTTGATCGCCACCTTGGCGGGCATGTCTGCCATTCGCGCCCACTGCCGGGCGTCGACCGCCTTGTTCAGCCTGAGGAAATTCTTCTCCTCGCCGGGACGCAGGATCTCGCCGTTGGCCGACGACATCCAGCGCTGCGGCGCCTCGCCCTTGTCGCCGCTGCAGCAGGCCTTGAGCAGCGCATCGGCGCTCGCCACCGGCTTGCCGTCATAGCTCAGCTCCATGCCTTCGATGCGCGCCGGCCCGATGCCCTTGTTCGTCAGCGTCAGGCGGATTTGCTCGGTCAACCCGGCGGCGTCGGTATTGCTCGACGAGTAGCTCACCCGCGGCCAGGACGTCGCCGTGACCATGCGCGCATTGGCCTCGGCCATCTCCTGCATCACCTGGCCATGGTGGATGGCGAGGTAGAGCGAGGCGACGGACACGACCATCGCGCAGATCGAGGCCGTGAGGTCAAACCAGCGGTGGCCGCTGTGGCTCCCGTGGTGATGCGAATGAACTTCCGGACCTTCCACTGCGTGCCCTCCCTGAATTGCGTTGGGGGCGCAGTCTAAGGGCGCTACTTGACCAGCCGGTTCATCTCCACGGCGTCGAAGGTTTCATCGCGCTGGGCATCGACCGGCACGCAGTCGCCGACCGGCTTGCCGGCCTGGGTCGACAGCTTGCAGACGGCGTTCCACAGCAGCGCGATCTGGTGCTCGTGGCCGGAGGCGCTGTCGATGAGGCCACGCATGGCCATCGCGACCGGGTCGTCGCCCTGCGTCACGCCATAGGCCGAGAAGCCCATCTTGGCGGCCGCCTCCTCGCGCGCCTGCTCGCTGGCGGCCTCGATGATGCGGGCCGGGTTGCCCACGGCCGTGGCGCCCGCAGGCACCGGCTTGGTGACGACCGCGCCCGAGCCGATGCGCGCACCCGCGCCCACCGTGAAGCCGCCCAGCACGCTGGCATTGGCGCCGACGATGACGCCCGGGCCCAGCGTCGGGTGGCGCTTGGCGCCCTTGACGAGCGATGTGCCGCCGAGCGTGACGCCTTGGTAGATCGTGCAGCCCTCGCCGATCTCGGCCATCTCGCCGATGACGATGCCCATGCCGTGGTCGATGAAGACCTTGCGGCCGATGCGAGCGCCGGGGTGGATCTCGATGCCGGTGAGGAAGCGGCTCCAGTGCGACAGCCAGCGCGCCATCCACTTGAAGCCGCGGGTCCACAGCCAGTGCGAGCGGCGATGGAACATCAGCGCATGCAGGCCCGGATAACAGGTCAGCACCTCCCACGTCGACCGGGCGGCCGGGTCGCGCTCGAGGATCAGGGCGATGTCTTCGCGCAGGCGCTGGAACATGTTGAAGCCAGGGGTGAGGGCGCGCCAGTGTAGGAGGCCTACTTTGGGCCTGCTGCGTCTGCGGTCTTGCTCATCTGCCGCGCAATGCCGCGCAGGATGTGAACTTCCTCAGTCGTCAACCCGGCACGGTTGAAAAGCTGGTTCAGCCGCGGCATCAGCTTGCGTGGCGCTGCGGGATCGAGGTAGCCGATGTCCGTCAAGGCCGTCTGCAGATGATCCAGCAGGCCTTGCACGGCACGGGCGTCCGCCAGTTCGGGGTCGGGCGTGCGCGAATGCACGCCGAAGCCGCCGATGGCCTGGCGCAGGTCATAGGCCAGCAGCTGCACGGCTTGCGCCAGGTTCAGCGAGCCGTAGTCCGGATGGGTCGGGATGCTGAGCACCGCGTGGCAGCGGTAGACGTCCTCGTTGCTCATGCCGTAGCGCTCGGAGCCGAACACCAGGGCCAGGCGCGGGGGCGCTTGGCGGGCCACCAGTTCGGCGAACAAAGCCCGCGGCTCGCGCGTCGGCGGGCCGAAGTCGCGCGGCGTCATCGCGGTGGCGCAGGCGTAGTCCACGCCCTCCAGCGCCTCGGCCAGCGTGTCGACGACGCGAGCACGCGCCAGGATGTCGGCCGCACCGCTGGCCATGGCCACGGCCTCCTCGTGGCAAAGCACGTCGGGGAAGCGCGGCGCAACCAGCACCAGGTCGTGGAAGCCCATCACCTTCATCGCCCGCGCAGTCGCGCCAACGTTGCCCGCATGGCTGGTGTTGATGAGAACGAAGCGTGTGGATTCCACGGGTTTGTACGGAGGCTGCGGCTAGAATCGCGCGATTATCCGGGCCGCCTCCACGGGACCCGTCGCTCTTTCCTCCCGTCAGCCCCTTCTTCCCAGCGAGTGCCACGCATGCTGCAAACGTCTCACCATCCCATGCTCAATGTCGCCATCAAGGCGGCGCGTGCGGCTGGCGCCATCATCAACCGCGCCTCGCTGGACCTCGAAGCTCTGCGCATCAACACCAAGAGCCCGAACGACTTCGTGACCGAGGTCGACCACGCCGCAGAAGGGGTGATCATCGAGACGCTGCTGGGCGCCTACCCCGACCACGGCATCCTCGCCGAAGAGTCCGGCCGCACCCACGGCGCCAAGCATTCCGAGTACGTCTGGATCATCGATCCGCTGGACGGCACCACCAACTTCATCCACGGCCTGCCGGTCTACTGCGTGTCCATCGCGCTGGCCCACCGCGGCGTCGTGCAGCAGGCCGTCGTCTACGACCCGACCCGCAACGACCTCTTCTACGCCACCAAGGGCCGCGGCGCCTTCCTGAACGACCGCCGCCTGCGCGTGTCCAAGCGCACTCGCATGAGCGACGCGCTGATCGGCACGGGCTTCCCCTTCCGCCGCGGCGACAACTTCAAGCGCTACGTGAAGATGTTCGAGGACGTCATGCAGATCTGCGCCGGCCTGCGCCGCCCGGGTGCCGCGGCGCTGGACCTCTGCTACGTCGCCGCCGGCTACTACGACGCCTTCTTCGAGACCGGCCTGCAGCCCTGGGACGTGGCCGCAGGTTCGCTCATCATCACCGAGGCTGGCGGCCTGATCGGCAACTTCACCGGCGAGAGCGACTTCCTGCACCAGCGCGAAGTGGTGGCCGGCAACCCCAAGATCTACGGCCAGCTCGTGAGCATCCTGGCGCCCTACACCCGCGTGATCAAGGAAGACGACGCCAGCGCCGGGCCGGCCGTGGCCAACGCATCGGCCGAATCTGCCGAGCCCCCAGCACCCGCGGCCAAGAAGCGCGGCGCCGTGCGCATCAAGAAGGCCGACGGCGACGAAGCACCGGTCTGATCCGCCGATAAGCGCTCCGGAAGCCCTCCTCGCGAGGGCTTCGTCGTTTTCGGCCGTGATGTAGTTGGCAGCCAAGGCGCCCACGGGCTAACCCGGACATCGGCGTGTGACTTGTGCACGGCCAAACCCCTTAACTGTGGGGGGTCCACTGGCCAGAATGCGAGCCAGCACGCGGCCACCAGCCGCACGTCATCACCGTTCAACCCGACCGAAAGACCTTTCTGATGTTTGCCCGCTCCGTTATCGCCCTCGCCCTCGTCGCCGTTGCTTCCTTGGCTCACGCCGATGCCAAGGTCCTGAAGAAGGTGGCTCCCGAGTACCCCGGCGAAGCGGCCCGCAAGAACATCACCGCCGGCAGCGTGCGCGCCAAGATTGCCATCGCCGGTGACGGCAAGGTCTCGGGTGTCGACATCGTCGAAGCCGAACCCAAGCGCGTCTTCGACCGCGCTGCCGTCGACGCACTGAGCCAGTGGAAGTTCGAAGGCACCGGCGCGCCGCAGACGCACGAAGTCAAGCTGGTGTTCAAGTCGGAAGACTGATTCAGCACCATTCCTGACTTAAGCGCCGAAGGCCCGCGCAAGCGGGCCTTTGTCGTTTCAGGGCTGCTCGTCGCGAGCGACGGCGTCGCGCAGGCCGGCCGGACCGGTGATGAACTGGTACGCCGCGACGGCGTCGGTCGGCCGGCCCGGCGGCGCGAATAAAGCGACCAAGATGGCCTCGCCCTCACGCCAGCCCACGCCGCCCCGGCCGACGACGGCCAGCCACCAGCGGCCGTCGATGAAGACGGGCAGTCGGCGCGGGTCGGCGTTGGAGAACTGCGTCTGCATCGCGTCCAGCCCTTTGTCGTCGGCGCCGAACAGCGGCAGCGGCAGGTTGAAGTCGCCCACCGCACCGGGTTCGGCCAACGGCGGATTCAGCGCCGCCAGCACTCCGGCATCCGGCTGACGGCCGGCGGCAAAGCGCTCGGCGTCCAGCGGCAGCTTGGACGCACGGTCCGCCTCGTAGGCCTGGGCCAGTTGCTGCGCCACCGGCTGGCCGGCGTCACACAGGGCCGCGCCCGGCGCACAGAAGCGCCGCGCGGGCGCCATCGTGCTGTGCAGGCGCAGTTCCAGCTGGCAGGCCTGGCCCCAGCCCTGTGGGGTCCATGCAGAGATTCGGTAGTGCCGGTCGGGGCTGATCATGGACGGCGCCCCGCCGACGACCAGCGCTGGCCGGCCCAGCACCTGCGCAAACTGGGCGGACTGGGTCGTGCACAAGTCCATGCCCTCCAGCCTGAACGGCGGCGCCAACTCGCGCGCGGGCTGGCCGGGCTCCGCCTCGACCAGCACCAACGACTGGCAGTTCGCCGTGCCCGCCAAATGCTCGATCAGATAGACCGGCGTGCCGGCCAGGTGATCGACACCCACGACCCAACCCGCCGGCGCGCCAATCTGCTCGCGCCAGCGCGCATCGCTGGCCAGCACCGCCTCCGTGGGCGACAGCTTGCGAGGCGACGACCGGCGAGACGGCTGCAGCCAAGGTGCCAGCGGTTCGGGCTTGGCCCAGGCGGCCGACGGCAGCTGCCGTGCCTTGTCGGCCAACTGCATGCACAACGACGGCTCGGCGGCATCGGCCGCGCCACCGCCCAGACAGGCCAGCGCCAGGCCAGCCAGCAAACTCCGATTCATGGTCTTCTCCCTGGGTGGGCGCCGGCCGGAACCAGGGCGCCGCGTAAACTGGCGGCCATTCTGAAGCCCTCCGCCGGGGGGCTTTGCTTTTTGCCCGACGCCGATGACCCAGACCGCTGACTTCAGCGCCCATACACCCATGATGAGCCAGTATTTAGGGCTCAAGGCGGACTTCCCGGACACGCTGCTGCTGTACCGGATGGGCGATTTCTACGAAGTCTTCTACGACGACGCCCGCAAGTGCAATGCGCTGCTGGACATCACGCTGAC
>JAEKLF010000223.1 GCA_019509985.1 Burkholderiales bacterium
GGCCTTGATGAGGCGCGGGCTGAACTCGTTGGGGTGGCTGGTGGTGAAGCGCAGGCGCTTGATGCCCGGAATCTCGGCGGCGTATTCCAGCAGCAGCGCCAGGTCGGCGAACTCGCTGGTGTCGCCCATCCTGCCGCGGTAGGCATTGACGTTCTGGCCCAGCAGGTTGATCTCCATGACGCCCTGGTCGGCCAGGCCGGCGATCTCGGTCAGCACGTCGTCGAAGGGGCGCGACACCTCCTCGCCGCGGGTGTAGGGCACCACGCAGTAGCTGCAGTACTTGGAGCAGCCTTCCATGATCGACACGAAGGCCGACGCGCCCTCGACCTTGGCCGGAGGCAGGTGGTCGAACTTCTCGATCTCGGGGAAGGAGATGTCCACCTGCGGGCGGCGCTGTTCGCGGCGGGCGTCCAGCATGGCGGGCAGGCGGTGCAGCGTCTGCGGGCCGAACACCACGTCGACATAGGGCGCGCGCTCGATGATGGCCGCGCCTTCCTGCGAGGCGACGCAACCGCCCACGCCGATCAGCACGCCCTTGGCCTTGAGGTGCTTGACACGGCCGAGGTCGCTGAAGACCTTTTCCTGCGCCTTCTCGCGCACCGAGCAGGTGTTGAACAGGATCAGGTCGGCCTGCTCGACATCGGTGGTCGGCTCGTAACCCTGGGCGGCGCCCAGCACGTCGGCCATCTTGTCCGAGTCGTACTCGTTCATCTGGCAGCCGAAGGTCTTGATGAACACCTTCTTCGTCATGGCTTGCTCCAGGTCTGGTTGCCCGGATTGAACAGCCAGGTGGCGGACTCGACCGGCGTGCGCGGCCAGGTTTTGTTGGCCAGTTCGGCGGCGTTCAGCACCCACACATCCATGATCAGCCCGCTGTTCTCGACCGTGTAGTGCACGATCAGCTTCTGGCCGGTGATGGCGCCGGGTTGCACGAGCAGGTTGTTGTCGCCCTTGATGCGGCTGCCGGGCGCGAGGCGCGCTGGCTGGCCGTTCAGCAGCACGTCGGGGTGCTGGGTGACGACGAGTTCACCGCGCAAGGTGTTGGGCGTGAAGAAGCGGTGCGTCTGGGCCTGGGCGGTCAGACAGCTGACGGCCAGGGCCAGCGGGAGTGCACAGCGATACATGGTATGTGTCCAGTGGCTGCGGAAATGAAGACGGCGCGAGGCTTGCTCGCGCCGCTGGGGGCTGCGCGACGCCTGGCGCCAGCGCAAGCCGCAAGTTTACCTTGGCGCGTCTCGGCGGCGGTGCCCGTAATCCTGCGCACGACCGCCCCCCAACCGTGCGGTGTTGCCGGCTGCCCCTGCGCCTATCTTTGTCTGCTGCGGCGACCACCGATGGCTTGCGATGAGGTGATGACGATGATGATCTGGCGTGCAATTTCCACCGTACTGACCGTGCTCGCCTGGGGTGCCGGCTGGGCACCTGCGCGGGCCGACGTGATCTCCGACTGGAACCAGACCGCCTGCGAGACGGTGGCCAAGCTTGGCCCGGGTGCGCCGGGGCACCGCATGCTTGCCGTCGTGCAGGTTGCGGTGTTCGAGGCGGTGAACAGCATCGAGCCGCGCTACGCGCCCTGGTTTCCACGGATGACGGCGCCGGCCGGTGCCTCGGTCGAGGCTGCCGTCGCGGCCGCCAACCGCGCGACGCTGATGGCCTTGATGCCGGCCGAGAAGGCGGCGATCGAATCGGCCTACCAGGCCGCGCTGAAGACGCTGCCCGACGGTGCAGCCAAGACTGACGGCATCGCCGTCGGCGAAAAAGCGGCGGCCCAGGCGCTCGCGCGCGCGGCGACCGACGGCGCCAGCACCGCCGATACCTACCAATGGCAGACGACGCCCGGCCGCTATGTGCCCACCGTCGTTCCGGCGGCCGCGACCTGGCCGCTGCGCAAGCCCTGGGTCTTGACGCGCCCCGACCAGTTCCGACCCGGCCCGCCGCCCGATCTCGGCAGCGAACTCTGGGCGCGCGACCTGCAGGAGGTGCGTGCGGTGGGTGCCAAGAACAGCACCACTCGCACCCCGGCCCAGACCGATATCGCGCGTTTCTGGGAGGAGACGCGGCCTGTGGTCTATTACCCCGTGATCAGGGCCGTCAGCCAGATGCCCGGCCGCACGGTGGCACAGAACGCGCGCTTGTATGCCGCCGCGGGCATGGCGATGGACGATGCGCTGATCGCCGTCTTCGACGCCAAGTACGCCTACAACTTCTGGCGCCCGATCACGGCCATCCGCGTCGAGCACCTGGCCGGTGGCAGCAAGACGGTGGCGGACACCGGCTGGATGCCCTTCATCGCCACGCCCATGCATCCCGAGTACCCCTGCGCCCATTGCGTGGCGTCGGGCGCACTCGGCGCGGTGCTGCGCGAGGAAATGCGCGGCCGCGCCATGCCCCGTCTCAGCTCGACCAGCCCCACGATGCCTGGCGCCGTGCGCGAGTGGGACAGCGTCGAAGCCTTCATGGACGAGGTGCGCATGGCCCGCGTCTACGACGGCGTGCATTACCGGAACTCGACGGAGGTCGGCAACCAGCTCGGCATGACCGTCGGAGCGCTGGTGCAGAAGAGCTTTGCAGCGCCCCTTGCCGCGTCCGGCAACTAGCGGCACTTGCAGCCGCTGCCCGCGAACCGGCAAAGAAAACGGGCTGCTCTGAAGAGAGCAGCCCGTTGGCTTTGTCTGGTGACGAAGGGGAAGCCGGCCAGTAAGCCAGTCCGGGCAGTCGGCTATGCAACCCTATCGGGGTGCAAATGCATAGCTCAACGCGAAGTGAAGAAGGCGGGCCGCACCCCATAATTTGAGCGACGGCAGAGCCTGCCAGCCCGTGAACGAACCTGAAGGGCCCTCCTACGCATGATTACGACACTCCTGCTCGATGACTGGAAGAGCTACGCTCGCTCCGAGTTGCAGATCGACGCAATCACTGTGGTCATTGGAACCAACGCCAGCGGCAAATCCAACGCGCTGGACGCCCTGGCCCTGCTCAATCGTGTGGCAACGGGAGCGCTGCTTAGCTACGCCCTGCAGGGTGATAGCTCGTTGGCACCCCTGCGTGGCGGGGTCGAGTGGGCTGCGCGCAAACCGGCCGATTCCTTTCGGGTTGGCGTCATCTGCCAGGCCGAAGACCGCCTGACGGAGTTCCACTACCTGCTTGGTTGCTCCGTGCTGGACGGCCGGTGCGATGTCATGTCCGAGGAGTTGGTCAGGCGCCGCTTCAAGCTGACCAAAGACGGACGGAAGGTTGAGACGGGGAAGGTGCGCCTGCTCTGGACGGACCCGTGTGAACCACGCTCACCCACCATAGTGGTTCGCCTCTACAACGGCAAGAGCGGGACGAAACGGGAACTGGCAAGGGCGCAGCCCGCCATCTTCCAGATGCATGGACAGAAGCTCCCGCAAGATACCGATGAGGGCGTCAATGAGGTCATCGGGTCCCTCCGCGAGATATTCGTCCTCGACCCTATCCCGTCCCATATGCGGACCTACTCACCGCTGGCTGACAAGTTGGACTCTGACGCGCGCAACATCGCAGGTGTCATCGCCGCGATGCCACCTTCACAGAAGGCCGATATTGAGCGGGTGCTGAGCCAGTACGCCGCGAAGCTCCCTGAGCGCGATATCAAGAGTGTCTATGCCGAGCCTGTCGGCAAATTCGGTTCAGACGCGATGCTCTACAGCGAGGAGGAGTGGGGCAGCAGCGCCGGAACTCCACCTATCGTCGATGCACGTGGCATGTCGGACGGCACGTTGCGGTTCCTCGCCATTCTTACGGCCCTCCTTACGCGCCCTAAAGGCAGTCTTCTGGTCATCGAAGAGGTCGACAACGGGCTGCACCCATCCAGAGCGGCCATGCTCCTGCAGATGCTGCAGGATGTTGGGGCGGACAAAGGGGTGGACGTTCTCGCTACCACCCACAACCCGGCCCTTCTGGACGCGATGGGTAGCCGCATGGTTCCGTTTATCACCGTTGCGCATCGTGACCCGACCAACGGTCATAGCGTCCTCACCTCTTTGGAAGACTTGAAGGACCTTCCCCGGCTACTCGCGCAAGGGTCGATTGGCCGTCTGTCCAGTCGGGGGCTCATTGAGCGCAGCCTACAGCAGCAACTGCCGCTTGAGTTTGACGACAGCCCGGCGCCTCATGGGTAAACGCGTCCTGGTTATCGACACGTCGGTCCTCTGCTGCTGGCTGAGGGTTCCGGGCAAGGACACGGCGGGGCCCGCTGAGGATCTGTGGACCTTCGAGCGGAGCGACGCGGTGCTGCGCGAGGCGATCGAAGACGGCGCCACGCTCGTGCTCCCCCTTGCAGTTCTTGTCGAGACCGGAAACCACATCGCCCAATGCAACGGAGACCGCTTTGCCCTCGCGGGTCAACTCGCTCAACTGCTAACTGACGCGGTGAACGGCACCAACCCGTGGGTTCCATTCGCGGGTCAGGACGAACTGTGGGGGAATGAGGGTCTTCTCAAACTGGCAGCTTCTTGGCCTCAACTCGCCGCTGGCGGGACCAGCATTGCCGACGCGACCATTAAGGATGTGGCGGAGTTCTACGCTGAGGCAGGGCTTCAGGTCGAAATCGTCACTGGCGATGAGGGGCTAAGGGCTTATGCCCCCGCTGTGCCCGCAGTTCGTCCACGTCGGAGAGGCGGGCGGTAGACCTGAGTCGGCGTATCCAAGCTCGTTCCCAAAAGAGTGCCCGAAAACGAGGAAAGCCCGATGGATACGGGCCTTGCGGCTGGTTCCAACGGGCTTCCGTTTGTCTGGTGGCGCTTCAGGGACTCGAACCCCGGACCTGTGGATTATGATTCCATCGCTCTAACCAACTGAGCTAAAGCGCCTGAGCCCGCCATTCTAAACGAAGTTTTTCGAGGCTGGCAAGGCCCGGCGGCGAGTCAGGGCGTGGCGTCGCGCAGATAGGCCTGCAGCGGCTTGCCCGGCAGACGCTTCAGGCCTTCGACGACCTGGGCGGCGTTGAAGACGGCGCCGGCGTCGTTGGTGTGCGTGCGGGCATCGGCGAAGAAGCCTTCGACGCGCTCCGCGCCCACGCCGCGGTAGGCCTCGGTGACCAGCATCGTCAGGTCGATGAACTGTGCGCCGTTCTCGCGCGCCACCTGTTCGCCCCAGGCCGCGTAGGTCTCGAAGTCGCGCGGCTGGCCGGCCTGCCAGCGGTCCTTGTGCGGGATGGGCGACAGCACGACGACGTTTGCTCCTTTGGCCCGCGCATCGGCGATGTAGCGCGCCGTGTACCAGCCGAAGCTGTGCACGGCCTCCTTGCTGCCGTCAGGTTTGGTGTCCTCGACCGTCTCGGGGCCGATGCCGGGCACGGAGCCGCGGTTCTTGGCCGCAGGGTCGCCGATGCGGGCGCCGTCGTTGTGGCCGAACTGGATCAGCAGCGTGTCGCCCGCCTTGAGCTGGTCGAGCACCGAGGCCCAACGGCCTTCGGTGAAGAAGGTGCGGCTGCTGCGCCCGCCGATGGCGTTGTTGACGACGTTGATGCGCTGCGTGTCGAAGAAGGCGGCCAATCGCTCGCCCCAGCCGTAGGCGCCACCCTGGCCGCCGCTGCGCATGGTGGAGTCGCCGATCAGCACGAGGCTGGGCAGCCTGGGGTCGCGCGGGGCTTCGACCTTGATCTTGCGGGCGTCGACGACGGGCCGGTCATCGGCGCCGTCCGGCGTGAAGCGGCGCGCGTAGAAGGCGTCGGGCAGCACCTTGTTCTGGATCAGGCCGGCGATGACGAGCTGGGCGTTCAGCGTCGCGCCGGCCAGGTTGGTGTGCACGGTCTCCTCGGGCGTGCCGCGCGGGAAGAGCTCGTCCACGGCGGCCTTGCCCAGGGCCTCGTAGCGCAGGGCGCCCCATTCGTTGAGGTCGATGAAGGCCACGCCCTCCTGCCTGGCCACCTCGGCGGCCCAGGCGGCGTAGTTGCCGCCGGCGCGCTGCAGCTTGACGCCATCCGCCTCCCAGCGCTTGCGGGCCACCGGCGAGCAGACGACGGGCGTGGCGCCGGCCGCGCGGATCTCGGCGATGTAGCCGCGCAGATAGGCGCCGTAGGTGGTGACCGTCTCGTGCCGGCCGGTCAGCTGGTTGTCGATCTCCTGGCTCTCGGGTCCGGTGCCGCGCAGCACGCCGCGGGCGCGGCTGTTGTCGTTGACGGGGCTGGCGTCGTTGTGGCCGAACTGCATGACGACCCAGTCGCCCTTTTTGATCAAGGCCTTGGTGCGATCCCAGTGGCCGCTGCTGCGGTAGGTGCGGCTGCTCAGGCCGCCGACGGCGCGGTTGACGAGGTTGACCTTCGTTGCATCGAAGTAGCCGGCGATCGGATTGCCCCAGCCCCACTGGCCCTCGGCGCCCTTGCCCTGGCCGTCGTCGTGGCCGTTGCGCATGGTGGAGTCGCCGATGAGGATGATCGAGGGCAGCTCGGGCCGCGCCGGCTCGGGCAGCTGGACCTGGGCGCGAGCGGGGTCGGTGCTGGCCGTGAAGGGCTGCGCTTGGGCGAGCGACAGGACGAACAGCGTGAGCAGGGCGGTGAGCTTGCGGATCATGGCGCGGATGCTAGGAGCGATGCGGGGCGGCCAAGTGCCGGGACGGCGCAAGTTCTTGAGCGATTCGCGGCCAGCAACAGTCCTTGACAGACCCGGCCCTAGAGTCGCCGCACCTTGATCCGCGGACCCGCCATGCGCGCCAAAACCTCCTTGTTCATCGGCATTCTGCTGGCCCTGGCGCTCGGGCCCGCCGGGGCCCAGATCGGCCAGCGTTTCCCGTCCGAGAAGCGCGTCGTCACCGACCCCGTCACCGGCACGCCGTTGACCTTCCTGACGACGCAACCGCGCGGCGACTCCAAGATTTATCCCAGCCACCCGCAGTGGACGGCCGACGGCCAGTGGCTGGTGTTCCGCTCGGCGCGCGTGAAGGGGGAGGCCATCGCCGTCAACGAGGCCACGGGCGAGATGGTGCAGGTGACCGAGGGCGGCTACGACGGCATGCTCAACCTTGCGCAGTCGGGCGGCAACAAGCTCTATTTCCTGCGGCCGGACAAGGGCGGGGCGCCCAAGGCCATGCAGGCGATCGAGGTGGACCTGGACCGCGTGTTTGCCGACAGCCGCGCCGGCAGCATGAAGCCGGCGAACAGCTACCAGCGCGTCATCGGCGTGCTGCCGCCCGAGCTGGAAGCCGTGGGCGACAACGCGCTGGACGCCGACGGCCAATGGTTCTACTTCCGCATCCAGGGCAAGGCCTACGCCGGTGCGCGGCTGCCGGCCGGCACGAAGATCGAGGCGCCCTTCGGCCCGCGCGGCATGGGCGCCGGCCCGCACGCCATCGGCAAGATCAATGTGCAGACGGGCGAGATCCGCCACGTCGTGTCCGTGCCCTTCCAGATCGGCCACATCCAGTCCAACCTGTGGAACCCGGGCGAGCTGGTGTTCAGCTGGGAGACGGGCGGCAAGTCGCCGCAGCGGACCTGGACCGTCAAGGGCGACGGCAGCGGCATGCGTCCGCTCTACCCGGAGGCGCCCTACGAGTGGGTCACGCACGAGGCCATCATCGGCAAGGACGAGGTGGCGCTGGCCATCATGGGCCATCGCGCCATTCCCGGCGTGGTCGACGCGAACCGCCCGGCGGGCACCGCCGTCGAAGGCGCCAACCCGGGCCAGGACACGGCCTGGGGCGACGCCGGCACGCGCGAGAAGCCCACGGGCCTGGCCATCGTCAACCTGCGCACGCGCGAGGTGAACCTGGTCGGCCAGACGCCCGCGGGCAGCGGGCTGTGGCATGTGCATGGCTCGCCGGACGGGCGTTTCGCCGTGGGCGACGACTTCAGCCGCAGCCTCTACCTGATCGATCGCAAGACGCGCGAAATGATCTTGCTGACCACCGGCCACAAGACGACGGCGCGCGACCACGTGCACCCGACCTTCAGCCCGGACGGCAGCCGGATCGAGATCCAGTCGGCCATGCTGGCGGCCGACGGGCGCGAGATGAATATCTGCATCGTGCC
>JAEKLF010000105.1 GCA_019509985.1 Burkholderiales bacterium
TCGTCAAGTAGTTTGAAAATTTATTTTCTCGATACTCAACAACTTGCTTCCTTCACCGCCGCAAACCGCTTGCTTTCGCAATCCGTTCGTCAGCAGCAAAGAGGCGAGATTTTGATCTGCTTTCGCAGCATCGTCAAGTAGCTTTTGAAAAATTCTTGAAGAACCTTCCCAGCACTTGGCGACCTCTCGATCCGCCCCTGAGCTTTGCAGCCCAGCCTCACCCACCTTCAGCACCCCACGTCGTTACCGCCGCGTTGCGCCTTGTGATCAGCGAAGCCCACGACTGTAGCACAGGATTTTCGCGTTTCGCAAGAGTTGCGGCGATTGCCGTCTCGAGAGAGACGTATGACGGACGATGCGCCGAGGCCGCAATCCCCCCGATCCACTTGCGCTGCCTCCCGCCACCTACCTTTTAGAAGCGGCCGCCCGATTGACACCAGGGCGATGGGCGATGGGCGATGGGCGATGGGCGATGGGCGATGGGCGATGGGCGATGGGCGATGGGCGATGGGTGGTGGGCGGTGGGCGGTGGCGATGCCGTGCGTCAATGCACGATGGCGGCACCGCCCCTTGCGATCGCAAGCTCTCTGTCCGCCACTGTCTGCGGATCATCAGCTTCCAGTACCCGCGGCAGCACCGCCGCCAGCCGCTGCGTGTCGGCGCGCAGCACGCGTTGCTTGACTGCCGGGATCTGCGAGGGGTGCATCGAGAAATTACGCAGCCCCATGGCCAGCAGCAACTCGGTGAAGTCGGGGTCGCCGGCCATCTCGCCGCAGACGCTGACGCCCTTGCCGGCCAGGCGTGACTGCAAGATGGATTGATGGATGAGCTGCAGTATGGCTGGATGCCAGGGATCGTAGAGATGCGCCACCGCCTCATCCGCCCGGTCGATGGCCAGCGTGTACTGGATCAAGTCATTGGTGCCGATGGAGACGAAGTCCACATACCGTAGTAGCAGTGGCAACATGATGGCCGCCGCCGGGATCTCGATCATCACGCCCAGTTCGACGCGCGTGAATGCATGCCCGGCGTCGGTCAATTGCTGCTGGACCTTGCGCGTCATCTCCAGGATCTGCCTGACCTCGCTGAGATGGGCCACCATCGGAATCAGCAGCCTGACCTTGCCGAATGCGCTGGCCCGGTAGATGGCGCGCAGCTGCTGGCGGAACATGCTGGGCTCGGCCAGGCTCCAACGGATGGCGCGCAGACCCATCGCCGGGTTGAGCACGTGCTCGTGGCGCAGCTCGTTGACGGTGAGCCGGTCGAGCGGCTTGTCGGCGCCGACATCGACGGTGCGGATCGTCACCGGCATGCCCTTCATTGCCTCGACGGCGGCCTTGTAGGCCAGGAACTGCTCGTCCTCGCTCGGCAGCTCGCCGTCACGGTTCATGAACAGGAATTCGCTGCGGAACAGGCCGACGCCGGTCGCGCCGGCCGCCACCGCAGCCTCGCCGTCGGCGGGCATCTCGATGTTGGCGTGCAGTTCAATGTGTTCGCCATCCAGCGTGACGGCCGGCGTGTGGCGCAGTCGTGCCAGGCGCGCACGTTCCAACTCGCTCTGGCGCTGCCGGAAGCGGTATTCCTCCAGCACGATGGGCGACGGGTTGACGATGACGGTGCCGGCGTCGCCGTCGATGATGACCCAGTCGTCCTGCATGATGAGGCGCGACGCTTCGCGGGTGCCGACCACGGCCGGGATGTCCATGCTGCGCGCGACGATGGCCGTATGCGAGGTCTTGCCACCGATGTCGGTGATGAAGCCGCGGAAGACGCTGCGCTTGAACTGGATCATGTCGGCCGGCGCGATATCCGCGGCCACCAGCAGCAGCGGGTCCTCGCCGCCGAAGTCGCGCGGCGACACCGGAGGCTGGCCATTGCCCTGAGCGTGCGTCAGCGCACGCAGCACGCGCTCGACGACCTGCTCCAGGTCAGCCTTGCGCTCGCGTAGGTAGTCGTCCTCCATCTCGTCGAACTGGCGCGCCAGCACCTCGAGCTGGGCCGACAGCGCCCATTCCGCGTTGTAGTGGCGGTCGACGATCCACTGGCTGGCGCCGCCCGTGAACGCCTCGTCATGCAGCAGCATCAGGTGCACGTCCAGCAACGCGGCCAGCTCGTGCGGCGCGTCGCCGGGCAGTTCGTCCCGCAGCGTCGCCAGTTCCTGCACGACGGCGTCCCGCGCGCGCAGCAGGCGATCGATCTCGGCCTGGATCTGATCCGGCGCGACGAAATAGTGGGCCACGTCGACGCGGCTGGACGCCACCAGCACCGCACGCCCGATGGCCACGCCGCGCGAGACCGCAATGCCGAACACCTGAAAGCTCATCAGCGCACCCCGCAGATCGAGGGGGCAATGTAGCGCGTCGGCAGGAGTCTTCGAGTCATCGTTCTTTCACGAGGGCTTCACCGCGGCGTCAAACCGCCACCGCAGCATGCCAGTCCATGAACCGCAGTCAAATCGTCATGCATGCGCCGTCGCATGCCCCCACCCTGCAGCGCCCGGCCCGCTCTTCTTCCACCCAGCTCAGCGTCAGCTGGGCCCGCAGCGAGGCCGAGGTGCGCGAAGCCCAGGCCCTGCGGTATCAGGTCTTCGCCATCGAGATGGGCGCCCGCCTGGCGCCGCCCAAGGGCGCGCCGGCCGGCCTGGACATTGACCTCTTCGACGCCTACTGCGAGCACGTGCTCGTGCGCGCTGGCGGCGATGACGGCGAGCCCGGTCCCGTCGTCGGCACCTACCGCGTGCTGACGCCCGCCGCCGCCAAGCGCGCCGGTGGCCTGTACAGCGACACCGAGTTCGACCTGACCCGGCTGCGCGCGCTGCGTTCTCGCGTGGCCGAGATCGGTCGCTCCTGCGTGCACGCGGACCATCGCAGTGGCGGCGCCATCATTGCGCTGTGGGGGGCGCTGGCCGAGTTCATGGCCCGCAACGGCTTGGACACCGTCATCGGCTGCGCCAGCGTCAGCATGCGCGACGGCGGCCACTTCGCCGCCAGCCTGTGGAAGCAGATCGCCGCGACCCACCTCGCCCCCATCGACTGCCAGGTGCGCCCGCGCCTGCCGTTGCCCATCGATCACCTGCGCCAGGACCTCGTCGTCGAGCCACCGGCGCTGATCCGCGGCTATCTGCGCTGCGGTGCCAAGCTGATGGGCGAGCCCGCCTGGGACCCGGACTTCAACACCCCTTCGCCGAACTTGTCGTTGACGAGGGCAGTGATTGCGTCCTGCGCGGCCTGCTCGTCTTCGCCGTCCGTCTCCAGCTCGACGCTGGCACCGATGCCGGCGGCCAGCATCATGACGCCCATGATGCTCTTGGCATTCACGCGTCGGCCGTTGCGGCTCATGTAGACCTCGCACTTGAAGCCGCCGGCCAGCTTGGTCAGCTTGGCCGAGGCACGTGCGTGAAGACCCAGCTTGTTGCTGATGGTGAGGGTGGACTTGATCATTCGGCAGGAGGCAAGGGAGGCGTGGCGACGATACCGATGGAAGCGCCCTGGGCGGCGCGGCGGGCCAGCTCGGACAGCGGCTGCTGGCTGGCGTAGCAGAGCGTGCGCCACAGCATGGGCACGCTGACGCCACTGAGCACCTGCACCCGCTCGCCGGCCAGCCGCTGCGCGCCATTGCACGGCGTGGCGCCGAACACGTCGGTCAGCACCAGCCAGTCGGACGGGTCGGCGGCCATCAAGGCGCGGGCGGCGGTTTCAACGTCGTCGGCGCCCATGTCGGGCGTCACGTCCAGCACGGTCAGCGCGGGCGCGCAGTCCGGGAAGGTGTGCTCGGCCACCTGCCGCAGCGCGGAGGCCAGCGGGGCGTGGGCGATGACGAGCAGGTGAGCCATGTCCGGCATGTTAGCGGGCGGGCTCGACGCTCAGGCCCGTGAGGAAGCTCTCCCAGGCCGCCGCGTCGTCGCGCTCGGCCGTCATCAGCGCCTGGTAGACCCGTCCGCCATGGGCAAATACGGCCACGCGCGTGGTGCTGCCCGCGCCGGCGAGGCGGTACTGGGCGGCCTCGGGCAGCGGCGTCATGCCACGGACCTGCAATGGCTCGCCCGGCGGCAGCGGCTGGCGCAGCTTGGCGGCCAGTGCCCGGGGCATGGTCTTCAGCGCCGCGCCCGCCTGGGTCGGGTCGGGGGTATCGGCCCAGGACAGCGAGAAGCCGCGGCCGGCCGCCTCGCACTGCGCCAAGCCCATCGCGCCCTGCCCGGCAACAGCCGCGCGCTGTTCGAGGTCGGGCTTGCAAGGGAACAGCGCCACGGCGCCCGAACCTGCCGGCCTGGCTTCGCGCCAGTTCAGCGCCGGCTGGCAAGCCGCCAGCAAGCCAAGCATTAGGGCAAATCCGGCGGTGGTGCAAAGGCGCATGACCGAATTATCCGCAGCCCCGCCGCGACAATTCCGCGATGCAAGATAGCCCTTCTCCCCAAGCCCTGGCGGGCGTGCGCGTGCTGGACCTGTCCCGCGTGCTGGCCGGCCCCTGGTGCACGCAGACGCTGGCCGAGTGGACCTCGCGACGGCCGAGGGTCAGGCCATCGTGCGCAAGCTCGCGGGCCAGGTCGACGTGCTGGTCGAGAACTTCAAGGTCGGTGACCTGGCGCGCTACGGGCTGGACGCGCAAAGCCTGCTGGCTGAGCATCCCGGGCTCGTCATCTGCTCCATCACCGGCTTCGGCCAGACCGGCCCCTACGCCGAGCGCGCCGGCTACGACTACGCCGTGCAAGGCATGGGCGGCCTGATGAGCGTGACCGGCGAGCGCGACGACCTGCCCGGCGGCGGGCCGCAGAAGGTCGGCGTGGCGGTGTCGGACCTCTTCACCGGCCTCTACGCCACCGTCGCCATCCTGGCCGCGCTGCGCCACCGCGACGCCACCGGCCAGGGCCAGCTCATCGACATGGCCCTGCTCGACACCCAGCTCGCCATGCTGGCCAACCTGGGCAGCAACTACCTGTGCAGCGGCCAGGTGCCAGGCCGCATGGGCAATGCCCACCAGAACATCGTGCCCTACCAGACCTTCGAGGCTAGCGACGGCTACCTGATCCTGGCGGTCGGCAACGACCGCCAGTTCGCCAAGTTCTGCGAGATCGCCGGCCGGCCGGACTGGGCCGCCGACGTGCGCTTCGCCACCAACGCCGAACGCGTGCGCCACCGCGCCGTACTGGTGCCGCTGCTGGAGGACGCCGTCCGCCAGCGCCCGCGCGCCGACTGGCTGGCCGCGCTGGAAGCCGCCAAGGTGCCCTGCGGCTCCATCAACTCGATCGCCGAGGCCTTCGAGGACCCGCAGGCCCGATTCCGCGGCGCGGTTGTGCCGATGGACCACCCTCTGACGCCCGACCTGCGCCTCGTCGCCAGCCCGATGAAGCTGTCGGCCACGCCGGTCAGCTACCGGCATCCGCCGCCGCTGCTGGGCCAACACAGCGACGAGTTGCTGCGAGAAGCGGGCTGTAGCGTGGAGGAAATCACGAATTGGCGCGCGGCCGGTGTTATTTCCTGAGGGCTAACCCACCCCTGAACCAAGGGTTTCCCCCTGCCCAGGGGATGGAGGCGGCGCCGTCCTGTCCGCAGCATGCGCTTTCATACCGCGGCGGGCCAACAAGCTAGAACCATCCGCCACGGTTTCGCCATCCGGGGTCATGTCCACACCGCCTTCTTCAGCGCCTGCAAGTGCCGCCAACGATGTCATGCCTGAGCCGAGCCCGGTGCAGTGGGCAGACATCGTCCAGCAATTGGGCGCCGAGATCGCCGGGCCGCTGAGTGCGGCGCTGGAACAGATCCAGAACCTCGCCACAACCGGCCAGATCGACCGCCGCGGCCTGCGCCTGCTGCGCCGCAGCGTGGACGACGCACGCACCGCCGGCATGTTGGGCCAGCAGCTGTCGCGCCTGGCTTCCGGGCGCCTGCGCCTGAACCGCGAGCGCCAACACCTGACGCAGATGCTGCGCAGCGTGCTGGCCCAGCGCAGCCGCGAGACTCAGGCGCGCGGCGTGCAGGTGCGCCAGTCGCTCAAGCCCGTCGAGATCTGGGCCGACGGCGCGCTGCTGTTCGCGCTGCTGAACGCGCTGATGGACTGGGCGCTGGCCAACACGCATTCCTCGGTCGACCTGCGCCTGGACCTGACGCCCTGGCCGGTGAAGGCGCGGCTGAGCTGCCGCTTCGCCCACCGCTCGCTGGACCTGCTGAGCGAGGACGCCGAGCCGCACGCCTCGACACCGGGGCTGGATTCACTGGCCTGGCGGCTGCTGGAGCAGACGGCCATCACGCTGGGCGTGCTGCCGCTGCGCGAACAGGAAGCCGGCATCACGCTGCTGACGCTGGAATTCAACCAGCTCGCCCCCGACGAGGCGCCGCTCCCCGAGGACAGCACGCTGAGCCGCCTGGAGGCTGAGGCCGAGCGCATGGGCGGCAACTCGCGCCCGCTGGCCGGCTGCCAGCTGCTGATCCTGTCGGCCAACCGCGATTTGCGCGCCGAGGCGCAAGCCGCCGTGCGCCACATGGGCATGCTGGTGGACGTGGTGGGCAGCGTGGCCGAGGCCGAGCAGTTCTGCCGCGAAGGCCTGCCGCATGCGCTGCTGTTCGACGCGACGCAGATGAGCGAGGCTTTGCTGCAGCTGATCGCCGAAGTCATGCGCGACGCGCCGGACTTCAGCTTCGTCGAGATGTTCGACGGCGAACACCGCACCCAGCTGTCCACGGCCACCAACGACGGCGTGGCACGCATTTCGCGCCGTCACCTGCCCGACGCGCTGCCGTCGCTGCTGATGTTCGAGCTGGCCAAGCGCCCTTGAGCTCGTCCAGGGGATTTGGGCCGGCGCCTAGAATCCCGGCCATGCTGACTCGCCGCCTGATCTCCGCCGCCTTGCTGGCCTGCGCCGCCGCGCTGTCGGGCTGCGCCCGCGAGCAGGCACCCGCGGTCGACTACGTGCTGCTGAACGGCCAGAAGGCCAGCTCGCGGGACTGGAACGGCAAGGTCATGCTGGTGAACTTCTGGGCCACGAGCTGCGCGACCTGTGTGAAGGAAATGCCGCAGGTCATCGCGACCTACGACAAGTTCAAGGGCCGCGGCTTCGAGACGCTGGCCGTCGCGATGAGCTACGACCCGCCGGCCTTCGTGTCCAAGTACGCCGAGACGCGCAAACTGCCCTTCGGCGTGGCCATCGACAACACCGGCGCCGTCGCCAACGCCTTCGGCCAGGTGCAGATGACGCCGACGACCTTCCTGATCAACAAGCGCGGCGAGATCGTCAAGCGCTTCGTTGGCGAACCCGACTTCGCCGCGCTGCACGGCCTCATCGAGCAGCTGCTGGCCGAAGCCTGAGCCTCTCGGCGAACGCGGCCATGCGCGCCGCGATGAAATCCTGGTCCTCTTCCAGCGCCGAGCGGGTCGCGAGGCGCCGCGGGCAAGGGCCGGCGCATCCTGACGTTATGGCCGGCTCAAAAGCCGTCATGCCCGCGGCCGCACGACACCACCGACACTGAGGCGATGCAAAAGACGCTCGCCTCCCTCACCCTCTTGCTGCTGCTGGCCGCCTGCGCCCATCAGCCCACGCCGCCCGCGGCCCCGCCGCACATCGAGCCCACGGCCGCGCAGCTTCAGAACGCCCAGCGCGCCGGCCTGGACGCCGCCCAGCTCGGCGACCTGCTCAACAAGCCGCTGTACCGCATGCAGCCCGCCGAGCTGGGCCGCTTCCTGGCCTGGCAGCAGTTGGACCAGCCGGCCCTGCGCCAGCGCGTCGCGGCTCTGGCACGCAAGAACATCGGCCAGCCCTACGAACTCTTCCTGCTCGGCGAGTTCCCCTACGAAACCTACGATGCCCAGCCGCTGTTCGACCTGAGCAAGAGCGACTGTGTCGTCTTCGTCGAGCATGTCTACGCGATGGCGTTGAGCGCCTCGTGGGAGGAGTTCTTCTGGATGCTGCAGCGCATCCGCTACCGCGACGGCGTCATCGGCGTGGCCACGCGCAACCACTACACCGAGGCCGACTGGAATCTCGCCAACCGCTGGCTGGTGACCGACGTGACCGCCACGCTCGGCGCACCGACCCAACCCTACCGCCAGCACATCGACCGCCAGGCCTTCCTGAAGAAGCAGTTCAAGATCACCCGCGAGATCCCGCCGCAGGACTTCGACGACCTCTACGTTGCCAAGCAGGACGTGGCGGCCATCGAGGCGCAGCTGCAGGACGGCGACTTCGTCAACATCATCTCGACCCGCGGCGGCGAGTTCTGGGCCTCGCATGTCGGCCTCATCGTCACTGGCGCGGACGGTTCGCGCCACCTGCTGCACTCGTCCGAACCCCAGGTGCGCGAGGAGACGCTGCAGGGCTTCATCAATCGCATGGCCGAACGCGATGCGCGCCAGGCCGGGCAGAACAAGGCACAGCTGGCGGGCTTCAAGTTCCTGCGGCTGAACGACTCGCCCGAGCCACCGCCGATGGCGCCGCAGCCGCGGCCGGCACGGTCCCCCGTGCCAGGTCAGGCCGGCTCGTAACGCCGCCAGGCCTCGCGCACGAAAGCGATGAAGGCGGCGGCCTTGCTGCGCGGGCCGGGCCGCGTGGCGGTCAGCGCCAGCAACGGCCGCGGCGGCGCCAGCCAGCCGGGCAGCACGCGCTCGACGCCGGCCGGCGCCAGTTCCTCATTGCGCCAGAACCACGTCGGCAGCATGGCCAGGCCCAGCCGCTGCTGCACGGCATCGCGCAGCAGGTCCACCGATGACAGCGCAATGCCGCCGCGCACGGCGACGGCTTCTTCATGGCCGCCTGCGTCGGCCAGCCGCCACGGCGAGGCTGTGGCCGGCGCCAGCAGGCAGGAATGGTTGACAAGATCGGCCGGCACGCGCGGCCGGCCGCCCAGGTCCAGATAGCGCGCTGCGCCGAACACCGCCGATCGCGACACGCCGAGCGGCGTCTGCACGAGGCTGGAGTCGGCCGGCGCACCCAGGCGCAGCGCGACATCGATGCCCGACTTGATGACCGGCAGCAGCGCGTCGCCCACCAGCAGCTCCAGCCTGAGCTGCGGGTGACGCGCCTGCCAGACCGGCAGCGCTGGCAGCAACACGCGGCGCGCGAAGGCGACGGAGCAGGCCACGCGCAGCCGGCCGCTCAGCGCATGGCCGGACGCCTGCAGGGCCTGCGCCGCCGCATCGGCCGCAGCGACCAGGGTTTCGGCGTGCGGCAGCAGCGTGCGGCCCGCGTCGCTCAGACTGATCGAGCGGCTGGAGCGCTGGAACAGCGCCACGCCGAGCTCGCGCTCCAGCGCGGCGAGCTGGCGGCTGACGGTGGGCTGGTTGGTGTCGAGCTGATCGGCCGCGGCCGTCAGGCTGCCGCTGCGCGCGATGGCGACGAAGACACGGTAGTGCTCGAGCAGGCCGGCTTTCATCGTGGATCGATGCTCCCTCGGTATGGCTGTGATGGCGGGCGGCGCATTGTTGCCGCTGGGCCCGGTTCCTACATTGGCTTCACCGACACCCCCGCAAGGAAGCCCTCATGTTTGCTCCCCTCGCCCCTGACGCCACCACCGGCATGGTCCGTGAACTGCTGGACGCGACCCAGCGCCAGCTCGGCCGCGTGCCCAACCTCTATGCCGCGATGGCGCACAGCCCCATCGCGCTGCAGGGCTACCTCGACTTCCGCGGCGCGCTGCAGCAGGGCGTGCTGGACATCAAGATGCGCGAGCGCGTCGCGCTGCTGGTGGCCCAGCTCAATGACTGCGACTACTGCGTGGCGGCCCATACCTTTCGCGGCGGCAAGATCGGCATGAGCACCGACGACCTGCTGGCCACCCGCAGGGCCGACAGCGCCGACGCGAAGACCGCCGCCGCGCTGCGCCTCGTGAAGGCCCTGGTGCTGCGCGAACCTGCGAGCGCCGAGGCCGCACTGACCGAGGCGCTGCAGGCCGGCTGGAACGAGGCCGAGGTCGGCGAGCTGGTGGCCCACATCGCGCTGAACGTGTTCTCGAACACCTTCAAGCAGATCGCCGAGCCGCCGCTGGACTTCCCCGCCGCGCCGGCGCTGCCCGGAGCCGGCGCTTGAAGGCCGCCGTGCTGGGCTTTGCCGCGCTGGCCCTGGCCTGCGCCGCGGCCTGCGTGCTGGCCGGCTCGGCGCGGCTGCTCGGGCCCTTCGTCGCCAGCATCGGCGTGATCTGCTCGGCGGCGACGCCGGCCTCGCGCCTTCAGGCCGGCGCGGCGAGCTTCCAGGCCCATGGTCTGTGCGCGCTGCTCGGCCTGGCGGCACATGCGCTGCTACCGGCGCTGCCCGTGGCGGCGGTGGGCGCCGCGCTGGTCGGCTTCGTGCTGCTGCGGGCGCTGGGCCGGCCGCATGCGCCGGCGTTGGCGCTGTTGGCCGTGCTGGCGATGGGCGGCGCCTCCGTGGCCGATCTGGCCGGCGCTCTCGCGATGGCCGCAGCGCTGTGGCTGGGCGCGCTCGGCTGGAGCCAAGCCCAGCTGGCGCGCGCTTAGGCCGTGGGGTTCAGCGCCGCGTGGGCCTGCTGGTCCGCGTGGTAGCTGGAGCGCACCATGGCGCCCACCGCCGCATGCGTGAAGCCCAGCTTGTAGGCCTCGGCCTCGAACATCTTGAAGGTGTCGGGGTGCACGTAGCGGCGCACCGGCAGGTGGTGGCCCGAGGGCGCCAGGTACTGGCCGATGGTGATCATGTCGATGTCGTGCGCGCGCATGTCGCGCATGACCTGCAGGATCTCCTCGTCGGTCTCGCCCAGACCCACCATGATGCCGCTCTTGGTCGGCACGCCCGGCACTTCTTGCTTGAAGCGCTTGAGCAGCGTCAGGCTGAACTGGTAGTCCGAACCCGGGCGCGCTTCCTTGTACAGGCGCGGCGCGGTCTCGAGGTTGTGGTTCATCACATCCGGCGGTGCGGCCTTGAGGATGTCCAGCGCGCGGTCCATGCGGCCGCGGAAGTCCGGCACCAGCACCTCGATCTGCGTCGCCGGGCTGAGCTCGCGGACCTTGGTGATGCATTCGGCGAAGTGGCCCGCACCACCATCCTTCAGGTCGTCGCGGTCGACGCTGGTGATGACGACGTACTTGAGCTTGAGCGCGGCAATCGTCTTGGCCAGGTTCAACGGCTCGTCGACGTCCAGCGGGTCCGGCCGGCCGTGGCCCACGTCGCAGAAGGGGCAGCGCCGCGTGCACTTGTCGCCCATGATCATGAAGGTGGCCGTGCCCTTGCCGAAGCATTCGCCGATGTTGGGGCAGCTGGCTTCCTCGCAGACGGTGTGCAGCTTGTGCTCGCGCAGGATCTGCTTGATCTCGTAGAAGCGGGTCGTCGGCGAGCCGGCCTTGACGCGGATCCAGTCGGGCTTCTTCAGCACTTCGGCCGGCACGATCTTGATCGGGATGCGGGAGGTCTTGGCCTCGGCCTTTTGCTTGATCGTCGGGTCGTAGGTGGTCGTGTCGGACATGTCAGGCAGTCAACTGGGCCGAGAGCCGCTCGGCGAGCCGGCCGGCCGCGGTCGGCCAGTCGGTGAAAACCCCGAGTTTATCGAGGGATGTGGTTTCCAGCCCTTCGTAACCGCAAGGGTTGATGCGCTGGAAGGGTTCCAGGTCCATCGCGACATTGAGCGCGAGGCCGTGATACGTGCAGTGGCGGCTGACCTTGATGCCCAGCGCCGCCACCTTGGCCAGGCCCTTGAAGGGCGCGTTCGGATCGGCCGGGCCGGCCAGCGCGGCGTGGCTGCCGGGATCGGCCGGGCGCACGTAGATGCCCGGCGCACCGGCCACGCGCAGGCCGGTCACGCCGTAGCCATCCAGCGTCTGGATGAGTGCCGTCTCCAGGCGGAAGACGTATTCCTTGACGAAGATGGAGAGGCGCCGCAGGTCCACGAGCGGGTAGGCGGTGACTTGGCCGGGGCCGTGGTAGGTCACCTGGCCGCCACGCTCGGTGGCGACGACGGGGATGTCGCCCGGCAGCAGCAGGTGCTCGGGCTTGCCGGCCACGCCTTGCGTGAACGTGGGCGGGTGCTCGCACAGCCACAGCTCGTCGGGCGTGTCGGCATCACGGGCCGCCGTGAAGGCGCGCATGGCCTCCAGCGTGGGCAGGTAATCGACCCGCCCGAGGGTCTTGACGATCATGCGGGCATCATAGGCAGGCGCTGTAAGCCCTCACCCTTTCGAGCCGACTGGATCCGATGAAGACGCCACTGATTGCCGCCCTGCTGCTCGCCGCCTCGCTGGCGCATGCCACCGCCCTGTCCGACGCGCTGACCGCCTACGACGACGGCAACCTCAAGGCCGCCGCCAAGGGCTTTGCCGAATCGGCCCAACGTGGCGAGGCGCTCGGCCAGTTCAACCTGGCCATGATGAACCTGCGCCGCGAACTGCCCGGCGCCAGCGACGCCAAGGCCTGGCAATGGCTGCAGCGCGCTGCGGCCCAGCAGCACGCGCTCGCCGAGAACGCACTGGGCGAAATGATCGAGCAAGGCCGCCACGGCCGGCTCGATCCCAAGGCCGCCTGCGGCTGGTTCGAGCGCGCGGCCGAGCATGGCAACGGCGACGGCGCGCTGGCGACCGCCACCTGCTACTACCTCGGCCGCGGCCGGGCGCAGGACATGGCGCAGGCGCACCGCTGGTATCTGGAAGCCGCGAAGGGCGGCGACGTCGGCGCGCAGTACATCGTCGCGTCGATGTTCGAGACCGGCCTGGGCGTGGCGGCCGACGATCGGCTGGCGCGCTACTGGTACGACGTGGCCGCGAAGAACGGCGACGACGCGGCCAAGGCCAAGGTCAAGGCGATGGACGCGCGCGACGCATCAGGCCCAGGCCAGGTCTAAGCCCGGGGGGCAAAAGCCCTCGACGCGGTTGCGCCCGCTTCGCTTGGCCTGGTAGAGCGCCTGGTCGGCGCGCTGCGCCACCGCCTTCCAGTCCGCGTCGTCGGCCTGAACGTCGCCATAGCCCACGCTGACGGTGAGTACCACCTCACCGTTGGTGGTCAGCAAGGGCCGCGAGGCGACCCGCGCGCGGATGCGCTCCGCCAGCACGGCCGCCTGCAGCCCGGGCGCGCAGACGACGAACTCCTCGCCGCCGATGCGAAAGCGCCGGTCGTAGCCGCGCAGTTCCTGCGCCACCGATGCCGCGACATGGCGGATGGCCTGGTCGCCGATGTCATGCCCGTAGCGGTCGTTGACGGCCTTGAAGTGGTCGATGTCGAACATGACCACATGAAAGCCGGCACCGGTACGGCGGCCGCGCTGGAATTCGGCGTCCATCACGTCGTCCCAGGTGCGGCGGTTGTGCCAACCCGTCATCGGGTCGACGTCGGCATGGCGCTTCAGCTCCTCGGCCTTGTCCTGCAACACCAGCAGCGCGCACGCCATCGTGGCGAGCAGCAGGTAGACGAACATCAGCAGGCGACCCGAGGTGAACACGCTGTCGTTGAGGCTGATCGGCGCGCCATGAAACATGGCCTGGGCCAGCACCAGCAAGCGCAACAACTGCTGCACGGCATAGGCCAGCGTCAGCGCGAGCAGCGGTTTCATCGCCGGCTTGGCCAGTTGCCGGGGCTCGCGGCAAAGTTCAACGACGACGGCGACATGAATGCCGACGATGATCGGCCAGCCCAGCAGCAATCGCCATTCGAGGTGGCTCCGCACACCGGGCAGCAGGTCCAGAACCAGGGTCAGCAGACCCAGCAGCAGCGCCAGTTGCCGCGCCGAAGGCCGCTGCAGATACCGGCGCACGCCCGACAGCATGAGGGCATAACCCGCGATTGTGCTGGCATTGGCCAGAGCCACCGCGACGGGATGCGGATGCAGGTCGTAAGACAAGACCACCACGCCGAAGATGCTGTTGGCCAGGAACAGCAGGGCGGCCTGCGTCCAGTCCTTCAGACAGCGATCCGCCGGGCTGAGCCGGCTCATGACGCCCAGCGTGGTCGCCATCGTGGCGGCGCACACGCAAGTCACGATCCCCAAGGTCCGGATATCCATGACGATCCCCCAGTGCTTGCCGCGCT
Source organism: Burkholderiales bacterium (assembly GCA_019509985.1). Lineage (GTDB taxonomy): Bacteria > Pseudomonadota > Gammaproteobacteria > Burkholderiales > Burkholderiaceae_C > Pelomonas. Next base: position 13,946 of record JAEKLF010000105.1, read on the forward strand.
TGTTGGTTTGTTGCGGCTGCGCCCCTCCCTTCGGGGCGTTGCGGACTCTAGGAGATCGGGCCGGTGCGCCAGGGCCGACGGCCGTGAAAAGCGTGCTTACAGCACGACCTTGACCATCGGGTGGGTGGTCAGCGTGCGGTAGATCTCGTCGAGCTGCTCGCGGCTGGTCGCCGTGATGGTGATCGTCAGGCCCAGGTAGTTGCCGCCCTTGCTCGGGCGCTGCTCGATGGTTGACGCATCGAAGCCCGGGTCGAACTGGCGGGCGATGTGGACGATGGCCTCGACGAAGCCGTCGACGTGCGCGCCCATGACCTTGATCGGGAACTGCGACGGGTATTCGATCAGCGACTGTTCGGGCGGAATGTCGGGTGGCAGGTTCACGGCGTGATCTCCCGGCTTACTTGATCCACAGGCGGATGGAGTCGAAGGCGCGGCCGACCAGGCCAGCGCCGGGCACGGCGTCCTGCACGATCAGCGGCATTTCGGCCACCGGCGCGCCGGCGGTCGTCGTCACGCGCAGCGTGCCCACGCGCTGGCCCTTGGCGAGCGGCGCCACCAGCGGGTCGGTGCGCTCGACTTGCGTCTGCAGCTTCCCGGCGTCGCCATGCGGCACGGCCACGTAGATCGCATCGGCCGCACCGAGCTTGGCCTCCTTGGCCTCGCCCTTCCAGACCGGCACGGTCGCGATGACCTTGCCGGCGTCGAAGACCTTGACCGCGTCGAAGGCGGTGTAGCCCCAATTCAGCAGCTTCTGGCTTTCGCTGGCGCGCGCCTCCTTGGAACTGGTGCCCATGACGACCGACAGCAGGCGGCGCTTGCCGTTGGGGAATTCGCGCTGGGCGCTGGCGACCAGGCAATAGCCGGCGGTCTCGGTGAAGCCGGCCTTCATGCCGTCCACGGTCGGGTCACGGCGCAACAGCAGGTTGCGGTTGTCCTGGCGGATCTTGTTGAAGGTGTAGTCGCGCTGCGAGTAGTAGCCGTAGTACTCGGGGAAGTCCGTGACGATGTGCGAGGCGATGACGGCGATGTCGCGCGCGCTGCTCTTGTGGCCGGGCTCGGTCATGCCCGTCACGTTCTTGAACTCGGTGTGCTTGAGGCCCCAAGCCTGGGCCTGGCGGTTCATCAGCTGCACGAAGTTCTCGACCGAGCCGGCCACGCCCTCGGCCAGCGCCACGGCGGCGTCGTTGCCGCTCTGGATGATGAGGCCACCCAGCAGCTCCTCGACCCTGGGCGTCATCGTCGTGTCGACGAACATCAGCGAGGGATCGCCCTTGCGCTCGTCCCAGGCGCGCTTGGACACGGGCAGCGTCTGCTGCAGCGTCAGCTTCTTGTCGCGCAGCGCGCCGAAGACGACGTAGGCCGTCATCAGCTTGGTCAGCGACGCCGGGTCGCTGGCCGCGTCGGCATCGCGCTCGGCCAGGGTCTTGTGCGCAGTCAGGTCGACGAGCACGTAGTTGCGCGCAGCGATCTCGGGCGGTTGCGGGGCCTGGGCCTGGGCGCTCAGGGCCAGGGCGGCAAAGAAGCAGGCTAGAAGTCGTCTCATCGGTTCAATTCGGGCGCGAGGCTCAAATCTTCGTGGGATCGAAGGCGCGCACCACCAGGGACTTGAGCAGCGGCAGCTGCCCGTGGAAGAAGTGGCCGACGCCGGGCACGACGATGACGGGCAGGCTTTGCGGCCGGGCCCAGTCCAGCACGGCGGCCAGCGGCACGACGTCGTCGACCTCGCCGTGGATGACCACGGTGTCGGCCGGCACGGCGGCGGTGTCGAAGCGGCTCGTCGCGGGGCCGACGAGGACGAGGCGCTGTGCGGCTTCGGCCGGCTCGCTGAGCGCTTGTGCGGCACGCGAGGCGACATAGCCGCCGAAGGAGAAGCCGGACAGGATCAGCGCCTCGCCGGGCGTGCGGATGGCGGCGAGCACGGCCAGCGCGTCGTCGACCTCGCCGCGGCCCTCGTCCCAGCCGCCTTCGGACTTGCCGATACCGCGGAAGTTGAAGCGCACCGCGCGCCAGCCCAGCTGGATGAAGGCGCGCGCGAGCGTCTGCACGACCTTGTTGTCCATCGTGCCACCCTGGGTCGGGTTGGGATGGCAGATCAGCGCGGTGCCCAGCGGCGTCGCGCCCTCAGCCAATCCAGGCGGCAGGTCGATCGCGATCTCGATCTGCCCCGCCGGGCCGGGGACGAGGCGCTTCTCGGTCTGCGAATTCATCGGCCGACGCTGTCGGGCAGCACGAGGCGCTCGACGACCTGGCCGTCGCGCAGATGGCTTTCGACGATCTCGTCCAGGTCGCTGTGGTCGACCCAGGAATACCAGACGGCTTCCGGGTAGACGACGGCCACCGGCCCGCCGGCGCAGCGGTCCAGGCAGCCGGCCTTGTTGACGCGTACGCCGCCCTTGCCGGCCAGGCCCAGCTGCTTGACGCGCGACTTGCAGTGGTCGAAGGCGCCCTGGGCATCGTGGTCCGCGCAGCTGGCTTCGCCGTTGGTGCGCTGGTTCAGGCAGACGAAGAGATGGCGCTGGTAGTAACTCATCGCACCGGATTGTCTCACCGGGGGTTTTGAACCAGGCGCGCAGCGAGCCAGACGAGGGCGATGAAGGGCCAGGTCCAGGCGACCCAGCGCGTCAGGCCGTAGAGGTTGATGAAGCGGCCATGCTCCCAGGCCTGCATGTTCAGCGTCAGGTAGGGGTCGCTGGGCGCCAGGCTGATGAGGCCGATCAACGCGCACAGCACGAACAGGCCCAGCGCCGCCGCCACGCGCGAGGGCAACAGGCAGGCCAGCAGCGTCAGCGCCATGCCCAGCCCGACGCCCGGCCGCGTGGCCTCGCTGAGCCAGGCCCAGGCGTGGTCGGTGCCGAATGCCATGGCCGTGGAGGTCGCCGTGCCCAGCAGGCCGAGCAGCAGGGCGCCGCCGGCCAGCACCAGGCGGCGCAGGCCGGGCCGGGCGACGGTGATCATCAGCAGCACCGGCGCGACCAGGCCCAGACCGATGGCCAGCGCCTCCAGGCCCGGCGGCAGTTCGTGTTCGACGGTGACGGCGTCGCCCCACTGCAGCGCCCAGGGCGTGCCGTCCAGCGCGTCCAGCAGGGTCTCGCGCCACCAGGGCAGCCATTGGCCCAGGCCAAAGGGCAGCGGCGTCGGGTAGAGCAGTGCCAGCGGCCACAGCGCCAGCAGGGCCAGGGCGGGCGCGCTGCTGGCGCCGAACCAGTGGTCGCGCACGTCCTGCCAGCGCTGCAGGCCACCCAGGCCGCTGAGCACCAGGCCCAGCATGGCGCCCAGCGTGCTGCCGACGGAATTCAAGGCCCAGTCCGACAGCGAAGGCACACGGCCCGGCACGAAGAACTGCAGGGTCTCCATCGAAAACGACAGCAACGGCCCGGGCAGCAGCCCGAGCAGCAGCGCGATGCGCAGGCCCCAGCCCGAGCGTACGGCCGCCGCAAAGCCGAGCAGGCCCAGCGGGACGTAGCCGAGCAGATTGCTCTCGACATCGAAGGCCCAGAAGCGTTGCGGCCAGGGCAGGCTGAGCAGCCATGGGAAGCCCATGCCCGGCGGCCAGATCCAGGGCCAGAAGGGGTAGAGGCTGGCGTAGACGACCAGCCCGATGTGCGCGAGCAGCAGCCAGGTGGCGGAGCTCTGCCGGCGACGCATGCTCAGAAGGGCTTGACCGTCACCAGCACGACGATGACGGCGAAGAGCAGCACGGCGCTCTCGTTGTAGACGCGGAACCAGCGGTGGCTGCGGCGGTTGGACAGCTCCTCGAAGCTGCGCAGCAGGCGGCGGTTCATGTGGTGCAGGCCGACCACCCCGACGACGAGCAGCAGCTTGGCGTGCAGCCAGTAGCTGCCGGCAAAGCGCCCGGCACCGAAGCCCAGCCAGAGCCACAGGCCCAGCAGCAGCGCCACGCCCATCAACATGCTGCTGAAGCGGTGCAGCTTGTGCGCCATCAGCAGCAGGCGCTCACGCTCGGCGTGGCTGTCGCCCGGCACCATGGCCAGGTTGACGAAGATGCGCGGCAGGTAGAACAGGCCGGCGAACCAGGCGGCGACGAAGACGATGTGGAAGGCTTTGACCCAGAGCATGGCGGCATTATGGGTAGTGCCTGTCGTCGAAGACCTGTCCGACCTCGCGCCACCCTAGGTGGCGCGGACGGGCCTCTTGGCATGGGGCCGCAGGCTCCGGGCGCGCAGCGCCGAGCGGATCGCAACGCGAGACGTATGCCAAGTGACCGGCAAAAAAAAAGCCCCGGTTCAAGACCGGGGCCGAGAAAGCCTTATCGCTGTCATCACGTTAAGGCTCCTGCTCAGGGAGGAAAAGCAGGGAATGACCACCTTGCGGCTATCATTCAAAAACAAGTTTAGCGCGCTTGAGCGGTGACGTCACGAATAAATGACGTCAGGATGTGTCAACCATCACGCGCCTGGCCGCAGCCCCTTTTCTGCAGTCGGCCCAAGGATTTGACCGTGTCCCGCTCCACTTTCACGCCCCCCGCCTTTCCCGCGGCGCGCCCGCGCCGCCTGCGCCGCGACGCCTTCACGCGCGCTCTCGTCCGTGAGCATTCGCTGCAGTCCAGCGACCTGATCCTGCCGGTGTTCGTGCACGAAGGTGAGAACCTCGCAACACCCATCCCCTCCATGCCCGGCGTGTCGCGGCTCAGCCTGGACCTGCTGCTGCGCACCGCCGAGGAGGCGGTGCAACTGGGAATTCCGTTGCTCGCACTCTTCCCGGCCATCGAGCCGCACCTGAAGACGATGGACGGGGCCGAGGCCTTCAACCCCGACGGGCTGATCCCGCGCGCCGTACGGGCGCTGAAGGCACGTTTCCCGGAACTCGGCGTGCTGACTGACGTGGCGCTGGACCCCTACACCAGCCACGGCCAGGACGGGCTGCCCGATGAATCCGGCTACCTGATCAACGACGCCACGGTCGAGCTGCTCGTGCGCCAGGCGATGACGCAGGCGGAGGCCGGCGCCGACATGGTCGGGCCGAGCGACATGATGGACGGCCGCATCGGCGCCATCCGCCGGTCCTTCGAGCAGGCCGGCCTGATCCACACGCGCATCCTGGCCTACAGCGTCAAGTACGCCAGCGCCTTCTACGGCCCGTTCCGCGACGCGGTCGGCTCCAAGAGCGCACTGGGCAAGGCCGACAAGAAGACCTACTACGTGGACCCCGGCAACAGCAACGAGGCGCTGCGCGAAGTGGCGGCGGACCTGGCCGAAGGCGCGGACATGGTGATGGTGAAGCCCGGCATGCCGTATCTCGACGTCGTGCGCCGAGTGAAGGACGAATTCGGTGTACCAACGTTCGCCTATCAGGTCAGCGGTGAGTACGCGATGCTGAAGGCCGCCGCTGCCAACGGCTGGCTGGACCACGACGCCATCATGATGGAGTCGCTGCTCGCCTTCAAGCGCGCGGGCGCCGACGGCGTGTTGAGTTATTTCGCGCTCGACGCGGCGCGGTTGCTGAAGAAGGGATAGGTCCGATGCGGGTCTTCCACATCGAGACAGACAGCTTCAAGGAACTGGCGGCCCTGCCCGAGACGGTGCCGGAACGCGGCTTCCTGTGGCTGGGCTACGGCCGGCGCGAGTTCGAGGTGGGCGAAGCGGCTGTGCAGCAGGCGCTGACGCGGTGGCATTGCGGCAACATCGTCGACCTGCACGTGGCCGACCTGATCAACAACCAGCTGCCCTCGCATTTCGACTACACGTCCTGGTACGACATGCTGGTGTTCCGCCGCCTGGCCGCGGCGCCCGGCAGCCAGGACCTCTTCGTCGACGACGAGCACGGCACGCTGGCCTCGGCCCAGCGCGCGCTGCGCGCCATTGACACCAGCCCGGTCGGCTTCGCGGTGTTCGACCGCGTGCTGATCACCGTGCATCCGACCGACTGCCAGGTGCGCGAGTTCTTCGCCCAGAAGCTCGACCGCCTGACCGAAGGCCGCGAGAAGCGCGACCCGCGCGGCGGCGCGCGCCTGCCGGCCGGCCCGGCGGACCTGATGCTGCGCATGGTCAACCACATGGTGGACAGCTATCTGGAGCTGCGCCGTCTGCTGACCCGCCAGTTGGCGACGCTGCAGCGCGTGCTGCTGGATCAGAACAGCGAGTTCAACGACTGGCCGCTGCTGCTGGAAAGCCGCGACGCGCTGCACCGGCTGGAAGACACCTGCGAGGACCAGCGCGCCGCCATCCAGGAATGGATAGACGCGCTGGACGAATGGCCCGTCGACGGCGACCCGCAGGTCACGCGTGAGCGCGAACTGCTGCGGGTGCGTTCGCGCGACGTGCTGGAGCATGTCGAGCGTGTGCTGACGCATGTGCGGCGGCTGGAATCCTCGGCCGAGTCAGCCGTGCAGATGCATTTCAGCGCCCTGGGCCACCGCACCAACAGCATCATGCGCACGCTGACCGTGCTGACGGCCATCTTCCTGCCGCTGAACCTGATCACCGGCATCTTCGGCATGAACTTCGAGTGGATGCCGCTGATCCACAACGCCGGCGGCTTCTGGGATGCGGCGCTGCTGATGCTGGCCGTCGCCTTCGGCCTGTGGTTCCTTTTCCGCCGCAAGCGCTACCTGAGCAGCAGCCGCTAGGCAAGCTCAGCCGCGGCGGTAAGGATCGGCAAAGCCCAGGCCGGCCAGGATCTCCGTCTCCCGCGCTTCCATCGCTTCGGCCTCGTCGTCGGCCTCGTGGTCATAGCCCTGGGCGTGCAGCGTGCCGTGGACCAGCATGTGCGCGTAATGGTCGAGCAGCGGGATGCCCATCTCGGCCGCTTCGCGCTCGACGACCTCGGCGCAGATGACCAGGTCGGCGCCGACGACGGGCTCGTGGGCGTAATCGAAGGTCAGCACATTGGTCGCGTAGTCCTTGCCGCGGAAGTCGCGGTTCAGGGTGCGGCCCTCGTCGGCGTCGACGATGCGCACGGTGATCTCGCCCGGCAGCTCCAGCGCCGCGCGGATGAAGCGCTGCACCTTGTGGCGCGGCAGCAGTGCGCGGTGGCGCGGGTCGGCGAACTGCAGGGACAGGCTCAGCTCGGGCTTGCTCATTGATGCACCCTTCGCGCTTCGCGCTGTCCCGCCAAGAGGGAGCGGGCTTGCTTGGGACGGCCCGGCGCGGCGCTCATACCTCGCGGGCCTCTCGTTTTGCGCGCGCCTCGTAGGCTTCGACGATGCGGGCCACCAGCGGGTGGCGCACGACGTCGGCGCTGGTGAAGCGCGTCATCGCGATGCCCTTGACCTTGGCGAGCACATGCTCGGCGTCGATGAGGCCCGACTGCACGCCGCGCGGCAGGTCGATCTGGCTGGTGTCGCCGGTGACGACGCAGCGGCTGCCGAAGCCGATGCGGGTCAGGAACATCTTCATCTGCTCGGGCGTCGTGTTCTGCGCCTCGTCCAGGATGACGAAGGCATGGTTGAGCGTGCGGCCACGCATGAAGGCCAGCGGTGCGACTTCGAGCTGGCCCTTCTCGAAGGCCTTGGTCACGCGGTCGAAGCCGAGCAGGTCGTAGAGGGCGTCGTAGAGCGGGCGCAGATAGGGGTCGACCTTCTGCGTCAGGTCGCCGGGCAGGAAGCCCAGGCGCTCACCGGCCTCCACCGCCGGCCGCGTCAGGATGATGCGCTGCACGGTCGAGCGCTCCAGCGCGTCGACGGCGCAGGCCACGGCCAGGAAGGTCTTGCCGGTGCCGGCCGGGCCCAGGCCCAGCGTGATGTCGTGCGACAGGATCTGCTGCAGGTATTGATGCTGGCGCGGCGTGCGGGCGGACAGGTCGGTGCGGCGGGTGCGCAGCACCAGGCCACCGTCCTCGCCCGGCGCGGCTTCGGCGGCCTGGCTGGCCTCGGGCGTCTTGGCCTCGACGAGGGCGAGCTGCAGGGTCTCGGCCGGCAGCGGCCGGCGGGCGCGCTCGTACAGCGTTTCCAGCAAGGCCCGGGTGCGCTCGGCCATGGGCTTCGGACCTTCGACGCGGAACTCGGCGTCGCGTCGGCTGAGCTTCACGCCCAGTGCGGCCTCGATCTCGCGCAGGTGGATGTCCAGGCTGCCGCAGACGCGGGCCAGGCGGGTGTTGTCGATGGGGGCGAGCTGAAAGCGCAGGATCACGATGGGCGCTGAAAAACTGGGAATGGAGATTGTCGCTGGTGCATTCCCCCGCCCGTGTGGCACCGGGCCTCCCGCACAATGCCGGCCCATGACTTCCCCGACTGCGCCGAGGGCCGTTTCGGCTCGGCGCCTGCCTCTTTTCCTGCTGACCTCGGCCGCCCTGCTCTGGCCGGCCGCTGCCCAGGCCCAGACCGGGCTGTACTGGGCGACGACCCTGCACGGCTGGGTGGCGGCCATGCTGGCGCTGATGGCGACCGTCATCGGCCTCGTCGCCAGCCCGCACCACCGCGAGCGGCCGGCCAGCTTCCTGGTCGGCATGATGCTGAGCTGGGTCGTGCTGCGCGCCGCCGCCGCGCCCGGCGCCGCGGGGCTGCGGCCGCTGCTGATGACGCTGCTGGTGCTGTGCGGCGTGCAATACCTGCTGCGCCAGATGAACTGGAAGCGCAGCTGGATCGACCATGCGCTGCTGATCCAGTGCCTGGTCGTGCCGGCCAGCCTGCTGCTGACGGGCGGCCAGGTCGGCATCCTCGGCACGGCCTGGCATGCGGTACTGAGCCTGGAGCTGGTCGCCGCGATGGGCTGGGCGCTGTGGCTGCGCCATCTGCGCCTGGATGCCACGCCCGACGAAATGCAGGCCCGCGAATTCCGCCTGATGGCTTTGTTGCTGCTGCCGACCATGGTGGCCCTGGTCGCCGAGATGCTGCTGGCGGCCACCAGCGAGGCGCTGTGGTGGACGGCCTCGCCGTGGCTCGGGCTGATGCTGCCGGTCTTGATGCTGGGCCTGGGCCTGCAACTGGTGAACCATGTCGCGCATGCCCGGGCCGACGCCGAGCGGCGTGCCAGCAACATCGAACAGCGCATGGCCGACCGCATCGCGGAGGTAGAGCGCAGCCACAGCGCACTGGCCGAGCAGCGGCTCGAGCAGGTCACGGAGCGCGAGCGCAAGCGCATCGCGGCCGACCTGCACGACGACCTGGGCGCCAAGCTGCTGACCATCGTGCACACCAGCGAGTCGGATCGCATCTCGACGCTGGCGCGCGAGGCGCTGGAGGAGATGCGCCTGTCCGTGCGCGGCCTGACCGGCAAGCCGGTGCACTTGATCGACGCCTTGGGCGACTGGCGCGCCGAAGTCGTGTCGCGCCTGGGCCAGGCCAATATCCTGGCCGAGTGGAAGTCGCCGGCCGAGGACGTCGTGCACACGTTGCAGGCGCGCGCCTACGTGCAGACGACACGCATCCTGCGCGAGTCGGTGTCCAACATCATCAAGCACAGCGGCGCGACGCATGCGACGATTTCGAGTGCCGTGCAGGAGGGTGATTTCATCCTGACCATCCAGGACAACGGCCAGGGCATCCCGACCGAACTGGACGGTCGCCTGGACAGAGGCCACGGCATGGCGAGCATGAAATCACGCGCCAAGCAAATGCATGGCCAGTGCCTGGTTGAATCCGGCCCTGGCTGGGGTACTGTCATCCGTCTGACCATCCCGCTCTAGATTTCGCACTGATTCCGAGGCCCGCCATGAACCACATCCTGCTGCTCGAAGACATCCCCGAGATCCGCGCCTGGCTGAAGGCGCTGGTCAAGCAGGTGTTCGCCAACGCCCAGATCACCGAGTGCTCGCGGGTGCAGGACGCGCTGTCCCTGGTCAATGGCCAGCGCTTCACGCTGGCGCTGCTGGACCTGGGCCTGCCGGACGGCTCGGGCGTCGAGGTCATCGCCGCGCTGCGCGAAAAGCAGCCCGAGGTGCAGTCGGTCATCGTCACCATCCACGATGACGACGAACACCTGTTCCCGGCGCTGCAGGCGGGCGCCTTCGGCTACCTGCTGAAGGAGCAGTCGCGCGAACTGCTGGTCGAGCAACTGCAACGCATGAGCCAGGGCGAACCGCCGCTGTCGCCGTCCATCGCGCGCAAGGTCATCGCCTATTTCGCCGCACAGGTGAAGAAGCCGGCGTCGACGCTGCTGCACGAGGTGTCGCTGACCGACCGCGAGACCGAGGTGCTGCTGCGCGTGGCCAAGGGCTACACGCTGCCGGAGATCGGCGTGCAGCTGGGCCTGTCGCGCCACACCATCGCCGACTACGTGAAGCAGATCTACCGCAAGCTCAACGTGAGCTCGCGCGCCGAAGCCGCGCTGGAAGCGCAGCGCCTGGGGTTGTTCGGTAGAAACTGATGCCCTTGGGGATGGCCCTGGGCGCGCAGCGCGCGGCTCAGTCCTCAACTGATTCAGGCTGGCCCGGATAATGGGCCGATGATTGGAAGACTCAGCGGCGTCATCGCCGAGAAATCCCCCCCACAGGTCGTCATCGACGTGGCGGGCGTCGGCTACGAGGTGGATGTGCCGATGAGCACCTTCTTCAACCTCGGCGGCCTGGGCGAACGGGCCGTGCTGCTCACTCACCTGACGGTGCGCGAGGACGCGCATCAGCTCTTCGGCTTCCTCACGCACGAGGAACGCGCCACCTTCCGCATGCTCATCAAGATCAGCGGCGTCGGGCCGAAGATGGCGCTCGGCCTGCTGTCCGGCCTGTCCGTCCCCGAGCTGGCCCAGGCCGTGTCGCGCCAGGAAATCGGCCGGCTGACCAAGGTGCCCGGCATTGGCAAGAAGACCGCCGAGCGGCTGCTGCTGGAGCTCAAGGGCAAGCTCGGCGCGGATCTGGCGTTGCCGGCGAGCGTCGCCAACGATGCGCAGGCCGACATCCTGCAGGCGCTGGTGGCACTCGGCTACAGCGAAAAGGACGCCGCCGCCGCCTTGAAGGTGCTGCCGCCTGACGTAGGCGTCAGCGACGGCATCAAGCTGGCTCTGAAGAAGCTGTCGTGAGCATCCAGACCGACGACTTCGCACCGGCGCCCCGCATCGTCAGCGCCGCGCCCGAATCCAGCCGCGAAGAGGCCATGGAGCGCGCGCTGCGCCCCAAGCATCTGGAGGACTACGTTGGCCAGGTCAAGGCGCGAGAGCAGCTGGAAATCTTCATCGGCGCCGCCCGCAAGCGGCGCGAAGCACTCGACCACGTGCTGCTGTTCGGCCCGCCGGGCCTGGGCAAGACGACGCTGTCCCACATCATCGCGGCCGAACTCGGCGTGAACCTGCGCCAGACGTCCGGCCCGGTGCTGGAGAAGCCCAAGGATCTCGCGGCGATCCTGACCAACCTCGAGAAGAACGACGTCCTCTTCATCGACGAGATCCACCGGCTCAGCCCCGTCGTCGAGGAAATCCTCTATCCGGCGCTGGAGGACTACCAGATCGACATCATGATCGGCGAAGGCCCGGCGGCGCGCTCGATCAAGCTGGACCTGCAACCGTTCACACTGGTCGGCGCGACAACGCGGGCCGGCATGCTGACCAACCCGCTGCGCGACCGCTTTGGCATCGTCGCGCGGCTGGAGTTCTACACGCCGACCGAGCTGCAGCGCATCGTCACGCGCTCGGCCGGGCTGCTCGGCGCGCCCATCGACGCCGACGGCGCGTTGGAGATCGCCCGCCGTTCGCGCGGCACACCTCGCATCGCCAACCGCCTGCTGCGCCGCGTGCGCGACTATGCCGAAGTCAAGGCCGATGGCCGCATCGTCGCCGGCATCGCGGACAAGGCGCTGGCGATGCTGGACGTGGACCCCCAAGGCTTCGACCTGATGGACCGCAAACTGCTGGAAGCCGTCGTGCACCGCTTCGACGGCGGCCCGGTCGGCCTGGAGAACGTCGCCGCCGCCATCGGCGAAGAGGCGGGCACCATCGAGGACGTCATCGAGCCCTATCTGATTCAGCAGGGCTTCCTGCAGCGCACGCCCCGCGGCCGCATCGCGACGCAGGCGGCCTATCGCCATCTGGGGCTGGCGCCGCCGAACAGCAAGGGCTCGCCGGATCTGTTCGGCGAGTGACCGCGGCGCCTCTCAAGACGGCGCGGCCATAAAAAAAGCGCCCCGCGGGGCGCTTTGCTGTTTCCGATCCGGGGATCAGAAGTTGTGGCGGATGCCGGCGGCCAGCGACGAGAAGTCGTTCACGCCCACACCGTTGTAGTCGGTCTTGGTGTAGAAACCGTAGACCTTGGTGCGCTTGCTCAGGTTGTAGTTGTAGCCCAGCGTGTACTGCTTGGCGCCGCCGGTGCGGAATTCAGCGTCGCTGCCGGCCTTGGTGCCGCCAACGTTGACGTGGAATTCCGACTGGCCGACCGTGTACATGGCCGACACGCGGCCGATATCGCGCGACTTGAAGCCGTCGACCTCTTCACGCTGGTAATAGCCGGTCACCAGGAAGGGACCCATGCCGTAATCGGCTTCCAGGCCATAGGCCTTGCGCTTGGCGGAGGCGCCGAACTTGTCGTTCTCCGCGTAGGTACCGGCGACGTGCAGGCCTGCGACCTCGTAATTGGCCGACAGATCAAAAGCGCGCGGGCCGGTGCCTTCGCCGGCGCGGACGGAGGCGATGACGTTGAAGCCGCCAACCGTGGGCGAGAAGTAGCCCACCTTGTTCGTGCGTGCACCGAAACCGAAGCCCGAGAACAGGTTGTCCGACGAGGTGCCGGTGTCGTGGTTATGGTTGCTGGTGCGGTCAACCGTCGAGAAGTAGGAGTCGGGGAACCACGAGCCCAGGCGAACGGTACCGAAACTACCGCTCAGCTCGACGCTGGCCTGGCGACCCCAAAAAGCATTCAGTCCAGCAACGTTGGTCTGCGCGCCGGTGTCCGAGTCCAGACCGTGCTCCAGGTTGAAGCCAGCCTTCAGGCCGCCGCCGAGATCCTCGGTACCACGCAGGCCGAGGCGCGAGGAGTTGTTCTGGACCACAACCTTGCGATCAGCAGAACCGACCTTCTGGCTTTCCACGCTGGTGTTGATGCGGCCCCACAGGGTGACGCTTTGAGCGAAAGCCGGAGCAGCCGAGACGGCGGCCAGAGCGGCGACGAGTGCAATCTTCTTCATCGTTTTGCCTTTGCAGATGGGTTGCGGCGGGGTTGACGGCCCTGCCTTGAAGGACAAGTGGCGGCCAGTATAGAAGCGGCTTCCGTCACGGCCGCCTCAAGCGACGCGTGGATGCAACAGTGGGCTTAGGGACCTCGAAGCGCTGATCGCCTCAGGCGGCGACGTCGTCGGCGCTCAAGCCGGCCAGATGCCGGTCGTCGTTCCAGCCGATCAGCGTGAAGCCTTCGGCCGTCGCGAGCAGGCGGTTGATGGTCGCGTTGCCGAGCTGCCAACTGCGCGGCGCGTCCAGCGCAACACGCGTCGCGGCGCGGTGAAGGCAGTCGAGCACGCCGCCATGGGCGACGAGGGCGATGCTCTGCCCGGCGTGGGCCGCTGCGGCTCGTTGGGCCGCGGTCAGGCAGCGGACGCTGAACGTGTTCAGGCTCTCGCCGCCGCCAACCTCGAAATCAGGCTCGCGGCGACGCCAGCGCGCCGCATCCTCTGGATAAGCCTGAGCGATCTCTTCCCAGCTCAGGCCTTCGAAGCGGCCGAAGGCGCGTTCCCGCAGTGCGGCGTCGAACCGGATGGGCAGGCCCTGCACGCGCGCCAGCGCCTCGGCGGTCTCGCGGGCGCGGCTGAGGTCGCTGGAATAGATGGCGGCCAGCGGCTCGTCGGCCAGGGCTTCGGCCAAGCGCTGCGCCTGGGCCTGGCCGAGGGCGCTGAGCGGAATGTCGGTGTGGCCCTGGATGCGGGTCGCCCGGTTCCAGGCGGTCTCGCCGTGGCGGATCAGGATCAGTCGCGTGGCCTGTTCCAGCACTAGACGCCCCAGACGACGTCGACGTTCTCTTTGAGGCTGCGCTGCATCAGCTCGTGCAGCGGCCAGGCGCGCTGGCGCAAGGACACGCCCTGGCGGCGCGGCGCCGCTTCGCCCGCCGCCTTGGCCGCGTCGACACCCTGCTGGAATTGCGCCTCGTCGGCAGCGACACCAGCCTCCAGCGCCTGGATCAGCCCCGGCAGGGCCGCCGCTTCGAGGATGCCTTGTTGAGCGGGCTCGCGGCCCATCAGGCGCAGCACGGCGTCACCGGACTCGGCCAGCATGACGACGTCGGCCCCCGCCTTGGATTTGAATCGGTAGAGCATGGCGGCATTGTCGGCCCGCGCAGGCTCGAATGCTCAGCCGTTACCCGCCAGGCCCAGCCAGCCGGACACGGCGGCGTCGACGACATGGCGGCGCGGGCGCACGCGCTGCTCGAAGTCCTCGGGCCGCAGCGGTGGCGCAAACAGATAGCCCTGGAATTCATGGCAGCCGGCCTGGGCCAGGAAGTCGCGTTGGGCCTCGGTCTCGACGCCTTCGGCGATGACCTGCAGCCCGAGCGCCCGGCCCATCTGCACGATGGCGTTGGCGATGCCGACGTCGCTGGCGTCGCCCGGCAGGCCCTGCACGAAGCTGCGGTCGATCTTCAGGCGCTGGATGGGGAAGCGCTTCAGATAGGCGAGCGACGAGTAGCCGGTGCCGAAGTCGTCGATGGACAGCGTGACGCCCAGGGCCGCCAGCGCCCGCATGCGCTTGAGGCCGTCGTCGGCGTCGCCAAGCAGCACGCCCTCGGTCAGCTCCAGCTCCAGCATGCTGGCCGGAAGCGCCGCGTCGTTCAGTGCCGCGGCGACGTTCTCGACGAAGTTGGCCTGCTGGAATTGCAGCGCCGACACGTTGACGGCCACCGGCATGCGCAGGCCGCGGCCCAGCCAGTAGGCGGCCTGCTCGACGGCCTCGCGCAGCACCCAGTCGCCAATGGCGATGACGAAGCCGCTCTCCTCGGCCAGCGGGATGAATTCGGCCGGCGAGATGTCACCGCGCTGCGGGTCGCGCCAGCGGATCAGTGCCTCGGCGCCGATGACGCGGTCGCTGCCGAGTTCGACCTGCGGCTGGTAATGCAGACGGAAGCGCCCCTCGGCGAGGGCCTGCCGCATGTCGTGGTCCAGGCGCATGCGCGACAGCAGGTCCACTTCCTTGCGCGGCACATGGAAGCGAAAACCCGCGCGGCCGCTTTCCTTGACCCAGTGCATCGCGCGCTCGGCGCTGGCCATCAGCTCGTCGGGCGTGCCGCCGTCGCCGGGGTAGAGCGCGATGCCGCAGCTGGCGGTGACGGTGAAGCTCAGCGTGTCGAAGCTGAACGGCTGGGCCAGCAGCTGCTGCACCAGACGCGCAGCCGCCTCGGCCTCGGGGCCCTGGGCGCCGTCGATGAGCAGGGCGAACTCGTCGCCGCCCAGCCGCGCCAGCGTGTCGTCGGCGCCGACGGCGCCGCGCATGCGCTCGACGACCTCGCGCAGCACGCGATCGCCATAGCTGTGGCCGAGCGTGTCGTTGATCTGCTTGAAGCGGTCCAGGTCCAGGTGCAGCAGCGCAAAGGCAGGCACCGGGCCGCCCGTGGCGACGGCCGACATCTGCTGCACGATGCGGTCGGACAGCGCGCGGCGGTTGGGCGCGCCCGTCAGCGCGTCGGAGCGGCCGAGCTCCTCGATGCGCTGGTGGGCGGCCAGCTTTTCGCTCAGGTCACGGAAGGAGAACACGCGGCCGATGGGCTCGCCGCGGCTCATCTGCGGCAGCGAGACCTGCTCCAGCACGCGGCCGTCGGCCAGGCGCAGCATGTCGCTGGAGCGCATCAGCGGCGCGTCCAGCAAACCCTCGATGCGCAACCGGTACTGTTCGCCGTCGCGCATGACACGCTGCAGGCTCAGCCACAGGCCGGCGTCGCCCGGCTCGTGCAGCAGGCCGCCGGGCAGGCCCCAGAGCTTGGCGAAGCGGCGATTGAAGCTGCGCACGCGGCCGGCCAGGTCGACGACGAGGATGCCGTCGGCAGTGGATTCCAGCGTCGCGCGCAGCTCGGCCAGCAGCGTCTCGCGCTCGGCCTCGGCGCGCCGGCGGCGGGTCTGGTCGTGCAGCAGCACCAGCCAGTAGCGGCCGCCCTCGGGCGTATGGATCGGACTGATGGAGCGACTGACCCAGCGCGGCTGACCGTCGCTGTGGGTGAGCACGGTGTCGGAGCGGATGCGCGCGAAGGGGTCGCGCGCGGCGCCCTGCCAGAAGGCTTCGTCCTCGAGCGAGCCGCACAGCATGGCCGGCGGCTGCCCCAGCGCGCGTTCGGGCTTGAGGCCGAGCAGGCGCAGCGCTGCGCGGTTGACGACGCTGACGGTCAGGCTGTCGCCATCCACCAGCCAGGCCGGTTCGGGCAGGCCCTCAAGCAGAGCGCCGATCACTGACGGCGCCTCGGAAACGCGAGGCTGGGACAGGTTTGCCTCGCGGCTGGCGTTCACGCCGCCAGCTCCCCAGGCCCTGTACTGACCGCGTCGAAGAAGTAGGCGATGCGCGCCCGCGGACTCAGGTAGTCCAGCGATGCGCGCGGCAGGAACTGCGGCTTCAGGCTGCGGCGGATGCCCAGGTCGGGCATCTCTTCGAGGTTGAGGATGAGGGCTTCCTCGCGTGCCACCTTGGCGTCGTGCACCATGACGCGGGGCTTGAGCGGCCGGGCCGAGTTGACGGACACGACGAGGGCGTAGCGGTCGTCGGTCAGCTGCACGGTGGAGCCCGGCGGGTAGACGCCCATCATGCGGATGAAGGCGTTCAGCATGGTCGCGTCGAAGCGGTTGCGACCCTGGGCGAACATCAGCGACAGCGCCTCGTGCGGCGTCATGGCCTTGGACGTGATCAGCGGGTTGCACAGGCCGTCGAAGCGGTTGACCAGCGCGACGATGCGCGCGCCGGTGCTCATGCGGTCCATGTTGATGCGCTGAGGGAAACCGCTGCCGTCGGCATGCTCGTGGTGCTGGGCAATGATGAGCAGCGGACCGGGCGGCAGGCCCATGGTCTGGGCGATGGCGACGCCCTTGACGACGTGCTGCTGATAGGCCTGGGTCTCGGCGGCGGTGAAGCTCTCGTCGCGGTGGCGCAGGCGGGCGGCAACCTCCAGCTTGCCGACGTCGTGCAACAGCGAGCCGACGCCGAGGTCCATCATCTCGTCGCGGCCCAGGCCGAAGGCCCGGCCCAGCAGCAGCGCAATGATGCAGACATTGAGCGCATGCGCCGTGCTGCGGTCGCCCGCGGCCTCGTTCAGCAGGCGCATATTGAGATCACCCTCGACCAGCATCTTGTCGAGAAGTGCGGCGGTCAGCGTCTCGGCCTGGGTGCGGGCCTGGTGGGGGTCGGTCTGGACGAGGTCCATGACGCCGCGGAAACCGTCGGTGGCCTCGCCGTACTGCTCCTCGCACAGGCGCAGGGCTTCCTGCTGGGCGGCAAGTGCGCGGCGATGGGCCTCGCGGGCGAGATCTTCGGGGCTGGGTTGAGCGGGCGTGGCGAGAGCCGCTTCGGCGCTGGCAGCGGTCGCGGCCGGATCGTTGGCAGCATCATTGGCAGCCGTCTGCGGCAGCTCGCTCTTGGCGGGGCTCCAGCGCACCTGCGTCAGGCCAAGGCGGCGCAGGATCAGCAACTGGTCGCTGGACGCGATCTTGAAGCTGGACAACGGAAACGGGTGCGACATCCAGCCCAGGTCCAGATGAATGAACATCCCGACGGTCAACTGGCTGACGTCGATCAACGGATCGTTTGTTCTATCCTGCATTCGCTCAAACCCGTGCGCGCGGGCACCCCTCGACTCGGCTCCGGCTTCGGCACCACTGCCGAAATACCTGAGCCGGCCTCCAGCTATACGTCAAATCGGCCGATCGCGCCCGCGGCTATCGGGGAAAAATCCCCTGGCGCTGGCGCAGCTCGGAGCTTAGCGCCTGATCGTGACCGAAATCCCGCAGCTTTCTCGGGGCAAACGCGGAGGAATGCATGACCAGTCGCTCGTCCAGTGCCCTGCAGGCCACCCAGGTCGCCATCGTCGGCGCCGGTCCGGCCGGTCTGCTGCTGGGCGCCTGGCTGGGTCGCGAGGGGGTGGACCACGTCGTTGTCGAGAAGCACAGCGCGGCCCATGTCCTCGAGCGCGTGCGTGCCGGCATCCTGGAGCCCGCGACCGTCGCGCTGCTGCACGAGCTGGGCGCCGGCGCCCGGCTGGCGCGCGAAGGCCTGCCGCATGACGGGCTGTTCCTTTCCGTCGCCGGCGCACGCCACCACATCGACCTGCAGGCGCTGACCGGCCGCCACGTCACCGTCTACGGCCAGACCGAGCTGACGCGCGACCTGATGGCGCAGCGCGATGCGGCCGGCTGGCCGACGCTGTACGAGGCCGACGATGTGGCACTGGACGGGCTGACCGATTCACCCCGCGTGCGCTTCAAGCAGGCCGGACGGCGAGTCGAACTGCGCGCCGACTGGGTCGCCGGCTGC
>JAEKLF010000106.1 GCA_019509985.1 Burkholderiales bacterium
GGCTCGCCCGCGCCGGGCTCCAGATGCCCCGCCGGCCCGAGCGTGTCGTGGATGACGCGCTGGGTGTCAAAGTACACCTGTGAGTAATGGTCCGTGTGGCAGTAGGGCCGCACGCAAAGCACCGCGCCGTCAGGCGCCAGCTCCATGATCTCTATCTGGAGCGGCGGCTTGTCGAGCACGTTGGGAATGGCCGCCACGGCCGGGCGCAGCTTGTCGATGGTCGCCGGCAGGTCGACGCCTTTTTCAAGCTTGGCTCTGCAATCCACTCGCCGGTGCGGTATCACCGAATAGTTCTGGATCGCGCCGCCGAAGACCGCGTTGTTTCCGATGATGGTGTGGACGGAGTCGGGCGAAACCAGCGTCGTGCCAAAGAGCCCGATCTCCTTGACGGTGCCGGTGACGCCGCCGGCCTGGATGTAGTCCCCGACCTTGAAGGGCCGCAGGACCTGCATGAAGACGCCGGCGGCAAAGTGGGCCAGCAGGCCGCCCCACGCCGTGCCGATGGCCAGGCCGGCACCGGCCAGCAGGGCGGCGAACGATGTTGTCTTGACTCCGAAGATGTCCAGGACCGCCAGGACCAGGACGATGTTGAGGACGACGCCGACGATGGAGTGAAGGTAGGCCGCCAGCGTCGCGTCGAACCGCTTGCGATGCGTCAAGGCCTTCGTGAACACACGCAATGCGAGCCCGATCAACCAGCGTCCGATGATCCAGGTGGCCATGGCGGCCAACACCTTGATGCCCAGGCTCACCCCCTGGGTGATGAGGAGCTGCCAAACGGCCTCGGCATTCATCCCGCGTGCCTCAATTCACCGTCCGCCAACGGGCGGACGTCGCCCTGAGATTGGCATCGATGCCTCCGCGGGTTCCTCGGGCCTGATCGGTTGCAAGCGTCGGTTTTGATCTTGCTCATTGCGGTCCATGGGGGCATCTTTTGTGCCCGCTGGTCCGCTGGTTGCCAAGCCGACCTCGACGAACATCTCGTCGTCAAGCGCACAGACTGGATCGGGTACGGCCAGGGTCACGATCCGAACCACATGTCGGTCAAGCTTGTGCATCGCTCGCAATGCATCGCTCTATGCCGCCTGTCATGGGCGCCTGTTTTGGTATGACCAATTATTAAAGTGCGAGAATCTGGCAATACCAAAACACCTAACGACGCTGAGGCCACAAGCTTCGACGACGACGCCCCAAGAAGGCCTGGCCTGCATGAGCGCGGGAGTAGCGGCATCGTCTTCGGCATGCCGGCCGGCGATGCGAACAGCGCAAGCTGCGACTAACGCGGTCCACGACATCAACCTCTTAAAACAAGGTATGACACCGAAACTTTCCCGCCGCTCGCTGCTGCACGTTACCGCCGCCACCGTACACGGTTCCAGGCACGCTCTTACTGGCACTGTCCTTGGCCGGTGGCGGTGAAGCCGGCAGCGGCACGGTCTGCTCTCCAGTAGCTGATCGGCACGACTGATGGCACCGGCGCAATGTCGCGAATCATGGACAAGCGCCTGGCCTTCCCGTTCTTGTCATCACGTTCGCGGTGTAGATGCCGCGACCTCACACAAAAGCGCCCGCAAGCGCGGCGCCACTAACGGACCATTCCAGCCATGACCTCGAACATTCCATCGCACAGCTCCGCCATGCCAATCGTGCAACGCCGCTTCCGCGGCCCCTGCCTGCTGTCGCTGGTTGCCCTGATCGCCCCGCTGGCGATGGCGCAGACCACCGTCCGGATCGACCTCACCAAACCTGGCCTGCCGGTCAGCCCGACCCTGTACGGTTTGATGACCGAGGAGATCAACTTCTCCTACGACGGCGGCCTGTATGCGGAACTGGTGCGCAACCGCGCCTTCAAGAATCACGGCTACACGCCGGAACACTGGTCGCTGGTGCAGGACGCCGGCGGCAGCGCCGCGATGGCGCTCGACGAGCGTTACCCGGTCGCCGGCACCGCGCTGACGACCAGTCTGCGGATCGACGCCGAGAACGCATCGCCGGGTCACCGTGTCGGTATCGCCAATGCGGGCTACTGGGGCATCCCGGTCACGCCGAACACCAGCTACCGCGCCAGCTTCTACGCCAAAACGTCCGGCGCCGCCGGCGTGCCGCTGACCATCAGCATTGAAGGCGTCGACGGCAAGACCGTCTACGCCCAGGCCGAAGGCGGCCGCATCGACGGTCAATGGAAGCGCTACAGCGTCACCCTCGCCACCGGTGCGAACGTCAAGCCCACCGCCGACGCGCGCCTGGTGCTCGCCACCGAAAGTCCGGGCAAGGTGTGGTTCAACCTGGTGTCGCTGTTCCCGCCGACCCACAAGGACCGGCCGAACGGCCTCCGGCCCGACCTGATGCAAAAGATGATCGACATGAAGCCGGCCTTCCTGCGCTTCCCCGGCGGGAACTATGTCGAAGGCGGCAGCGTGACGAACCGCTTCAAGTGGAAGGAAACGCTGGGTCCGATCGAGCAGCGTCCAGGCAATCCCGGCACGTGGGGCTACCGCTCCACCGACGGCATGGGGCTGCTCGAATTTCTGCTGTGGTGCGAGGACATGAAGGCCGAGCCGGTGCTGGCGGTGTTCGCCGGCTACGCGCTCAACGGCGAGTCCGTCCCGGTCGGCAAGGAACTGCAGCCCTTCGTCCAGGACGCGCTCGACGAGATCGAATATGTGACCGGCGACGTGAGCACGAAGTGGGGCGCGAAGCGCGCCAAGGACGGCCATCCGGCGCCGTTCAAGCTGCGCTATGTCGAGATCGGCAACGAGGATGGCTTCGAGAAGAACAAGACCTACGACGGCCGCTTCACCCAGTTCCACGACGCCATCAAGAAGAAGTACCCGAAGATCAAGCTGATCTCTACGGTCAACGGCAAGGACTGGGTTGGTTCGCAACAGAAGTTGACCAGCCGGGTGCCAGACCTGATCGACGAGCATTACTACTTCAACCCGATGGAGATGATGAACGACGCCGCGCGCTACGACAGTTATGCGCGCAGCGGGCCGAAAATCTTTATCGGCGAATGGGCCGGCCAAGAAGGGACACCGACCACCAACCTGCACGCCGCACTGGCCGATGCCGCCTTCATGGCCGGCATGGAGCGCAATGCCGACATCGTCGAGATGGCCTGCTACGCGCCGCTGTTTGTGAACATGAACCCCGGCGGCATGCAGTGGCAGTACAACCTGATCGGCTACAACGCGCAGTCCAGCTACGGTTCGCCGTCGTACTACGCGCAAAAGATGTTCAGCAACCATCTGGGCAATGTTTCGCTGCCGGTGCACGCGGAGAAGGTCAGCACGCAAACCTGGCAGCAAGAGGCCAAGAAGGAGACGCCGCAGGACGTGCCGCCGGCCAGGCAGGTGCCGACGATGTTCTTCTCGGCGACCAAGTCGGACCAGCGCGGCGAGATCTACCTGAAGGTCGTCAACGCGATCGGCAACGCGCAGACGGTGCAGGTCGACCTGGCCGGCGCCGTCAAGGTGGCAGCCGAAGGCGAGGCCATCGTACTGAGCTCGATGCACAAGGAAGACACCAACACCATCGCCGAGCCGACCAAGGTGGTGCCGGTGACGAGCAAGGCGAGCGGGCTCGGCAAGCAGTTCAGCTACAGCTTCGCGCCGTATTCAGTGACGGTGCTGGTGCTGTCGACCAAATAGGCTGCAAGTACCGCGTGGACGCGCTGTGCCGGTTCCTTTGTTGACATGGCCTTTCCGACACAGACGCTGTTGCCGGCGCATGAGGATGGCGTCCGTGGACTGAAAGTCCTAGGGGCACAACTGGCGCACTGCGGTCTGTGAGCCGGTACCCCATGGCGGGCCGGTTGGAGTCGCCGTCAACATGGCCCGTCTCTACGAGAAACTGCGCCGTCAGCATGCGCGTCCTGAAGCCGCTTTTATCAATGTCGCGGTTCAGCACGATCGGCTCGCGGTGAGGTGAACTTGCACCTGCTGACTGGGGTAAAAAGGCCTTCGACCACTTGAGCGAGCCAATGGCTGGAAGTCGCGCGGCACTGTCACGCAGACCCGCCTAGCCTTCAGCACTTGGAGACGGGGAGTTAGCCACGAGGACTGAACGTCCTGGGAATACAACCGGCGCCCTTCGGTCCGCGAGCCGGTAGCCCATGACCGGCCGGTTGGAGCCGCCTCCACGTGGCCCGCTTCCCCTGGGCCTCTGCGTGACGTGCTGCAACGATTGCCGACGCAGCTCAACAGCCGGACTGAAGAGCTCCTACCCCACCGCTGAATACCCGGCTCTACTTGATCACCGGGAGGCAACGGCCTCCCGCTTTACCCCCCTGCAAATGCACGAAGCCGCGCCCAACGAGTTCGCCGCCTATCCGCAGCCGTCTTGGAATGCTGCGCCAGCCTATGAGCTGCTGACGGTCCCGAACGTCCAAGATCGGCTGCATGTCCGTCGAGAACTGTTGGCTCAGGTAAGGCTTCTCGTTCCCGTCCTGCGAAGACTTGCCAAGCAGGACAGGCCAGCCTCCCAGGGAGCCCGAGAACTCATCGAGCTGGTAGGCGGAGAGGCCTAACCTACTGTCCCGCAGCCCACGGGCCTTCAAGATGGGCGGACTGGACACAACAGTCCAGCGGTCCAGCGGCTAAGGGCCACGGCGCGGCCTGCTGGAGCAGGCATGAGTTCAAAGTTGAACGCAAAGAGTGTCGGTTTGCGCACAACCCAAAACTGAAAACCTGCCCCGATCAGCCACTTGGCGCTGAGCCAGTCAGCGGGCTTTGAACCCGTGTCTCGCTCAAGTCTGAACTTTCGGTTTTTCGTTTCGCTCAACTTTGAACTTTCGGCGTTGGCGCCGCGTCGACCCGCTGGCCGTTGACGTAGACAACGCCATCACGAGCCTCAATGAGCATGGCGCCCCACTGGCTGCTCCAGACATAGCGAAGCACGCCCTCGGTCGCAAGGTCCAGATCGGTTTGCGGAGAGTCGGCCTGCCGAAGCAGGATTTGCGGCAGCAGAGGCGCGTTCATGTTGTTCAGCATCGGCCGTCCATGGCTCACTGAATGAGCCAGTGCGGTTGAGCCCAGCGCCGGCGCCTGACTGCGTGCTCGTGACAATGCCGCATGGATGAAGCCTGGACACTGCGCCGCGTGAGCGCCGACGATGCGCCGCTGGTGGCCGCGCATGGGTGCTATCGAGAGGAGGACGCAATGCGGCGCGCTGCATACGAAACCTGGGTGCGTCCTCGCATCGAATCGGGTCGCTATGTGGGTTGCTTCGCCGTGCACGGTGACCGCGTCGTGGGCGGTGCCGGCGCGGTACTGTTGGACTGGGGGCCGACTCGCAGCAACCCCGGCGGAGAGATGGCCAGGATCGTCAACGTGTTCACCGACGAAGCAGTGCGGCGGCAAGGCATCGCCCGCGCACTGCTGGAGGCGGTGATGCAGCATTGCGAGGGGCTGGGCGTTCGGGAGTTCAACCTGGGTGCGACGCCTGATGCGCGCGGCCTCTACGGTGCACTTGGTTTCGAAAGCTACCCTGCGGAGATGCGCCGCCGCGTAACCCTGCCGACGTGACCCAGCTACGGTAGCGCGGCCTCAGGTCGACGGCCGCTCGGCGGGCGCACAGCAGCCACTTGCGGGCAGCACGCCTGAGCCGCCGCCTGGCTCCGCCAGCTCCTCAAGGATGGTGCAGTCGAGGGCAGGCCCGCCAGCGCACGCCGTATCGCAACTGCAGACGAACGCGGCCATGGACCGCTCCAGCGCCTGCAGCTCAGCCAGCTTGGCACGCACCTGCGTTAGGTGCGTGGCGGCGATGTCCCGCACTTCCACGCAGGGCCGCTGCGGCTCGTCCACGAGACCAATGAGTTCACGAACTTGGTCAATCGAGAACCCGAAATCCCGGCAGCGGCGGATGAAGGTCAAGCGCCGCACGGCAGCGTCGCCGTAGACGCGCCGCCCGCCCTCGGTTCTGGGGCCGGCCGGCAGCAGGGCAATCTCTTCGTAGTACCGGATGGTTGGCACCGAGCAGCCCGTCTGCTGGGCAAGCACACCGATGGAACGTAGCGTCGACAAGGTCATGCCTGCCAGCTTAGCCCTTGCAGCACGGGCACGCGGAGGCAGGCGCTGGGGCCTCCGGCAAGAACTGCGCGAACAACCACTTCGCATCCGCGCCGCCCTGGCCGGGCGCCGTGATGACCAGTTCCACATGATCCGCCTGCCGATGCGTCTCGAAGTCCAGGAAGGCGCAGCACTCCCGCTCCAGTTCGACGATCCGGGCGACCTCCTCTGCCGCCTCCGGCGCGTAGGTCAGGCGCAGCCCGGCGCCTGTCAGCTCGTGCGTCCGCAGGTGCCCGCGCGTCAAGGCCTGGATACGGGCCAGACGCGGGCCCATGTCGACCGCACTTAACGTGCATGCGATGGGCGCAGCGTCGTGACCGTCAGCCATTCGCATGCTGGTCTCCAGTGGCACAAGAAGTCGCGCATCCGCAGGCACCTCCCGTGGGAGCTGCACGCCGCTTCCGCAGCCGCTGGACGACGAGAACGGCGGCGATGGCCAGGAGCACGAGCGCGGCCGGAACGAACTCATCGGCGCACGCCCAAAGTGCGGAGGCAAAGGCGGACAGCCCGCCCGCCAGCCCCAGCAGCGGAACCGCACAGCAAACTGCGCACGCAGCGCCCAGGCCCAACATCAATTTCAAAGACTTCACGGCAATCCTCTTGGTGACGACATCGGGAAGGTAGAACCTCAAGCCACTTGAGGAGCAAGCGCTTTCTGCCACGCCCCGGTCGTCACAATCGCTGAATGGACCTCCTGAAGACCTTCGGCCTTTTCGTCGTCACCGCCTTGGCTGAAATCGTCGGCTGTTACCTTCCCTACCTTTGGCTCAAGCAAGGCAAGCCGATCTGGCTGTTGCTTCCCGCTGCGATGAGCCTGGCGTTGTTCGCCTGGCTGCTTTCGCTCCATCCGACGGCGGCCGGGCGGGTCTACGCGGCCTACGGGGGCGTCTACATCGGTGTCGCCATCGTCTGGCTGTGGCTGGTGGACAAGGTGACGCCGTCAACCACGGACTGGGTGGGCGTCGCCGTGTGCTTCCTGGGCATGGTCATCATCATGTTCGGACCACGGACCACGCCCTGAGATCAACGACGGCTATCAGTTCAGAAGTTCCAAGTTAAGCGCAAACAGTTCCAAACTCAGCGCAAACCGACACCGACAACAACGGCTCATCCCCCCAAATCTGCAGTCTGTCGCCCGCCGCTAGGGCGGGGCAGGGGGTGGAGATAAGGTGTGCTACATCAGCAACACACCCCGGAGCTCCCATGACTCCCACCTGGACAGACCAGGCACCGATCTACCAGCAGCTGGCCGACCGACTGGCCGTGCAACTGCTCGACGGCAGCCCCCCGGAAGGCGAGGCGCTGCCCTCGGTGCGCGCGCTCGCCAGCCAGTACGTGATCAACCCGTTGACGGTCACGCGGGCGCTGCAGGCGCTCAGCGAGCACGGCCTGATCGAGTCGCGCCGCGGCCTGGGTATGTATGTCATGGCCGGCGCCCGCGAGCGACTGCTGCGGTACGAGCGTGAGCAGTTCCTGCAGAAGGACTGGCCCGCGCTGCGCGCCAAGCTCAAGCGCCTGGGCCTGACCGCCAAGGATCTGAACTGGGAGTCGACATGACCAACCTCATCGAAGCCAAGAATCTGACGCTGCGCTACGGCAAGAAGACGGCGCTGAACGACGTGTCCATCACCGTGCCCAAGGGCCGTGTCGTCGGCCTGCTGGGCCACAACGGCGCGGGCAAGACCTCGCTGATGAAAGCGCTGGTGGGCCTGCTGCCGGTACAGGGCGAGCTGACGGTGTTGGACCTCAAGCCCACGCAGGATCGCCAGACGCTGCTGGAGCAGCTGAGCTACATCCCGGACGTGGCCGTGCTGCCGCGTTGGGCCCGGGTGAACGAGCTGATCACGCTGATGAGCCGGCTGCAGCCCAAGTTTTCGGCCGAGCGGGCGCGCACGCTGCTCAAGCGCACCAGCGTGGGCGAGGGCGACAAGATCAAGAGCCTGTCCAAGGGCATGGTGGCGCAGACCCACCTGGCGCTGATCGCCGCCATCGACGCCAAGCTGATGATCCTGGACGAGCCGACGCTGGGCCTGGACGTGGTGTCGCGCAAGAGCTTCTACGAGATGCTCATCGACGAGTGGTGCGACGGTGAGCGCAGCGTGCTGATCTCGACGCATCAGGTGGAGGAGGTCGAGGCGCTGCTGAGCGACGTGATCATGCTGGACGAGGGGCGCGTGGCGCTGTCGATCAGCCTGGAGGACATCGACCGCCGCTTCGTTGCGCTGAACCACGACCCGGCCGCCGCCGACGCGATGGCTGCGGCCCACCCGCTGCTGCGCTACCGCGAGCAGGGCCGCACCACGTCGCTGTTCGACGGCGCGCCGCCCGAGCACATCAGCAGCCTGGGCCAGCGTGTGCGGCCCAGCCTGGTGGATCTCTTCATGGCGCTGACCCGCAACCCGGCGCTCAACAACAAGCAGGCCTGATGGCCCGACACGACAAGGAGCTGCCATGACAAACCACGTCCCCACCCTGCTGCTGCGCGAATGGATGCAGCACAAGCGCGGCTGGCTGATTGCCGCCTTCGCGCCGCCCATCCTTTTCCTGGCCATGCTGCCCTTCAGCCACATGGACGGGCAGCCCGACGGCTCGCTCGAGATGATGTCGATGATGATGCTGGTGCTCAGCAGCTGCGTGGTCTACGCCATCAGCCTGCTGATCGCGCTGTTCCAACTGCCCGGCCTGGCCCGGCGCGACACGCAGGACCGCTCCATCGAGTTCTGGCTGTCCCTGCCTGGGCGGCCGAGCGAGAGCGTCGCGTCCACCGTGCTGGCACACGCCTGGCTGGCACCGCTCGGTGGCGCCGTCGTCGGCGCGCTGTTCGGCCTGCCGATCGCCGTGTCCGTCATCGGCAGCAAGTTCGGCTGGGGCGGCGCCTTGGCGCTGCATTGGGGCGAGGTGCTGGCCGCGGCCATACCCTTGATGTTGCGTGGTCTGGCCGGCACCGTGTTGCTGACGCTGTGGCTGCTGCCGCTGATCTTCACGCTGATGGCGGCCTCGGCCTGGCTCAAGCGCCTGGGCGTGCCGCTGGTGCTGGTGGGCGGCGGCGCGGCCGTCACCATCATGCACAAGGTCTACGGCATCGACTGGCCGGTGGAGGCCATAGCCGACATGAATCAGCGCATCAACCACACGCTGCTGTTCGACGGCCACGCGCTGATGGCGGCGCTGCAGACCGACGTCAACCTGTGGACCTACATGCTGCACGACCTGGGCCGCGCTTTGGCCGAGCTGGCCTCGCCGCAGTTCGTCGGCTGGATGGCAGTGGCCGCCGCGGGCTTCGCGCTGGTTGTCGCGAAGCGCTCACGCGGCGGTTGACGGGAGGGCGGGGCTTAGGCCGGCGTGCCGGCCAGGCCTTCGGGCGGCGTCGATGGCGGCACCAGGCGTGCCGCCATTTCCTTGCGGAAGCGGTTGAGCTCTTGCACGGTCGCGAAGCTGCGGTCCATCAGCAAGCTCATGTTGTGCAGGATGCGCTCGACGACCTTGTTCTCCCACACCGAATCGAACTGGATCTGCGTGTCCAGCCAGCGCTCCAGCCACTCGGGGTCGGGCAGGCGGCTCTGGATGGTGTCGCGCGGGAACAGCTTGGCGTTCACGTGCAGGTTGGTCGGGTGCAGGGCCTGGGCCGTGCGACGGGCGCTGGCCATCAGCACGCCCACCTTCGCGAAGGCGGCACGCGCTTCATCGCCGAACTTGGCCATCGCGCGCTTCATGTAGCGCAGGTAGGCGCCACCGTGGCGGGCCTCGTCGCGCGACAGGGTCTCGTAGATGGCCTTGATGACCGGCTCGTTGTGCCACTCGGACGCACGGCGGTACCAGTGGTTCAGGCGGATCTCGCCGCAGAAATGCATCATCAGCGTCTCGAGCGCGGGCGCGGGGTCGAAGTCGAAGCGCACCTCGTGCAGCTCGGCCTCGGTGGGGACGAGGTCGGGGCGGAAGCGCTTCAGATATTCGATGAGGACCAGGCTGTGTTTCTGCTCCTCGAAGAACCACACGGACATGAAGGCCGAGAAGTCGCTGTCCTCGCGGTTGTCGCGCAGGAACATCTCCGTGGCCGGCAGCGCCGACCATTCGGTGATCGCGTTCATCTTGATCGTCTGGGCCTGTTCGTCGCTCAGCTGGCTGGCGTCGAATTTGTCCCAGGGGATGTCGCGATCCATGTTCCAACGCACGGCTTCGAGTTGTTTGAACAGTTCGGGGTAAAGCATGGCGAGTCCTCGTTAGACGTGGGATTCTAAAAGTTCGCGCCAACGGGCCATTTCTGGCGCAATCGCCGCCAGTCCGTCGAGGCATTTGACGCCCTCGGGGCAACCTGCCTGACGCAGCGCGCGGCTGCTGCCGCCGGTCCAGATCTCGACGCCTTGCGGCAGCAGTTCGCGCAGCGCGGCCAGGCTTTCCAGCACGGCGCGGCTGGACAGAAAACCGCTGAAGCTCAGCGCCACGACATCGGCCCGGTGCACGGCCGCCGCGGCCGGCAGCTGGGCCAGCGGCGTCTGCACGCCCAGCGACAGGCAGGCCGCGCCCTCCAGGCTCAGCAGCGCCTCGGCCATCAGCAGGCCCAGCGCGTGGCTCTCGCCAGGCAGCGTCGTCAGCAACACACGCGGGCCGCCGGGCACGCCGACTGGCAGCGCGTAAATGGCCTGGCGCAGCACCAACTGCAGGGATTCGCTGAAGATGTGTTCCTCGAAGACCTGGAGCGTGCCGTTCATCCACAGCTCGCCGACGCGCGCCGTCAGCGGCGCGAAGACCTCGGTGATGCTGGCCGCCAGACCCCGGCGCAGCATGGCCTGGGACAGCATGCGGCGCAGGCCGTCGATGTCGTGGCCCTGCAGCAGCGCCGCGCAGGCGCCGACCTCGGGCGCCTCGGCGGCGGCGCGCTGCTGGCTGGGCGAGGCGGCGGCGGGCTGCAGCAGTGCCGCCAGCTCCTGCGGCGGCGCGGCCACCACGCGCCCGGGCCGGTGGCCGGCGTCCAGCAGGCGCTTGACGAGGCGCAGCCGCTGCACCTGGTCGGGCGGGTACAGGCGCTCGCCAGCGGCGTCGCGCCGGGGCAGCGGGAAGCCGTAGCGGCGCTCCCAGACGCGCAGCGTCTCCTTGTTGATGCCGGTATCGCGCTCGACGGCTGCGATGCCGATGCCACCGGCCTGCGCGCCCGCATACGCGGCGCGGTCGTCGGCGTAAACCGTGGAATCAGCCATGGCGGGTTTCCGCGAGCGACCGGCATTCGCAATGCCTCTTGCATGCAAATTGTCCAGGACAAAAGTTGGGCCGCATTCGATTATTGGCTCAGGAAAGTTCTGCAATGTCAATTTGCGTAGGACAAGGCATCAACAACCGCCTCGAAGTCCCCCATCTCATCGGACTGTTTGCAAACCGAGGCTGGTGTATCGAAGCGGCGCCGGACAACCAACCGTGATGACAACAATCGTCGCCCGAACCGGTTACAGCATTGCGGAACTTCATGCTTTGAACGGACTCTCAGGCTACACACACAGTGAAAACCCGAGCCCCGCTCGGCCCGCGGACTCTCCGCTCAATCCCGAATTTAGGTCGCGCAACCTCTCTGACATCAGAGCAGCAATCCCGAAGCCGTTCTCCTCCTCCTCCCTCCCTCCCTCGTTGGCTACGGGGCGTTCTGCGACCGCTTTTACAGCATGGGGCCCGTGTCGGTGACACGGGCCCTTCGTTTTGCCTGGTGCACATGTCTTGCCGCCGTCGCAGGGCTTGCTGCACGCGCTCCTCGCAGCTTTGGGAGTTCTAGCCGACGCCGGACCTGGGCACCGCTTCAGCAGCTCGCCGACGACGCACGGCCATGGCGCAGAGATGCCGCCGAAGATCTGTACGGGAACTTGCAGGTGCTGGGCGCACTGATGCGCCGCCAGCGCGCTACTTGAGCCAGCCCTTGCGGCGGAAGTAGATGAAGGGCGCCGCCACCGACAGCAGCATCAGTACCAGCGCGAACGGGTAGCCCCATTGCGACTCCAGCTCCGGCATGTTCTTGAAGTTCATGCCGTAGATCGACGCGATCAGCGTCGGCGGCAGCAGCGCGACGCTGGCCACCGAGAAGATCTTGATGATCTTGTTCTGGTTGATGTTGATGAAGCCGACGGTCGCATCCATCAGGAAGTTGATCTTGTCGAAAAGAAACGCCGTGTGGGAGTCGAGTGAGTCGATGTCACGCAGGATCTGGCGCGATTCCTCGAACTGCTCGGCGTTGAGCATGCGGCTGCGCATCATGAAGCTGACCGCGCGGCGCGTGTCCATCACGTTGCGGCGGATGCGGCCGTTCAAGTCTTCCTCGCGGGCGATGGCCGACAGCACCTCGCCGGCCTCGGCGTCCGTCACGTCGCTCTTCAGCACGCGGGCGCTGACCGCTTCGAGCTTGTCGTAGATGCCTTCCAGCACGTCGGCCGAGTACTCGGCGTCGGCGTCGTAGAGCTTGAGCAGCACGTCCTTGGCGTCCTCGATGAGCGCCGGAATGCGCCGCGCGCGCAAGCGCAGCAGGCGAAACACCGGCAGGTCCTCGTTATGGACGGAGAACAGCACCTTGTTGAAGAGGATGAAGGCCACGCGCACATTGCGCGCCGGCTTGCCGTCGGGACCGTCGTCGCCTTCGATGAGGAAGTCGGAGCGGATGTGCAGCTCGCCGTTGTCTTCCTCGTAGAAGCGCGCCGATTCCTCCAGGTCATCGTCGACGATGTCCTCGGGGATGGTCAGCCCGAAGCGGTCGCGGATCCAGCCCTTCTCCTCGGCGCTCGGGCTCTCCAGGTCGACCCACACCGGGCGCGACAGGGCCAGGTCCTCGGCGGTCTCGATTTCTTCCTGGAACAGGCCGCCCTTGAGGCGCCCGTTGTCCAGTGTGAACACATTCAGCATGCATCGTCTCCAGCAGCGCTGGCAGGGGACGACGAGCAGGCGCCGTCCGGGGTGGCGGGGTTCAGTTCAACCGTCTCACTCCGGGCGGGCGCGGCCTGAGTCACTCAAGCAAGGCCGGGCATCGGGAGTGGACGGTCACCGAGGGTGATCGCTGTCCAAGAAGGGCTCCGTGGGGGGAAGTAGCCGCGGATTATTGCACCGGCCCAGGGCGTGAAAGAAGCCGCGAAAACGAGGCTCGCAAGGCCACAAACCGTCACCGTCATCCCCTTGTCACGCAGTCACTTCGCGCGCAAACTGGACTCGTCGATTTCCCCACTCCCACCCACCTCCGCTACCCGAAATACCCCTCCCTCCTCCTCCCCCTCGTCTCAGTTTTCTCAGTTTTCGTTTCGTTTTCCCCCCGACGCATCCCTCTGAAAGGAGGCTTTATGAATCTGACGATCAGTGGCCATCACCTCGAAGTCACGCCCGCTTTGCACGAGTACGTACTCACCAAGCTGGACCGTGTGACCCGCCACTTCGACCAGGTCGTTGACATCAACGTCCTGCTGACCGTGGAGAAGCAAAAGGAGAAGGAGCGCCGCCAGCGCGCTGAAGTCACGCTACACGTCAAGGGCCGCGACATCTTTGTCGAGCAATCCCACGAAGACCTGTACGCCGCGATCGACCAACTGATGGACAAGCTGGATCGCCAGGTCTGCCGCCACAAGGACAAGGTGCAGGACCACCACCACGCCTCGGCCAAGCGCCTCGAGGTGTCAGCCCCCTGAGCCCTGCGGCTCATCGCTGGGCGGCCTGCGGGCCGCCTTTTGTTTTTGCGATGCGCAATCCACGGCAATCGGTTGTTGCTGCAGTGCCGCAAAAACCCGCATTCGAGGGCCTTAGGCGGCGTTTTGCACACCTCTAGGGTCTGCCGCCCACCCCAAAAGGGCACGGGGTTCCATAATCTGTCGCTCTGATTGACCCACCCGCCAGGCTTTGGCCGCGCCCACCCGGCGCCCCCGAAGTTCGGCCGCCACCCATGAACCGTCTCGCCGCCATCCTGCCCGCCGACAACGTGTTGGTGAACGTGGATGCGTCTAGCAAGAAGCGCGCCTTCGAACACGCCGGATTGCTGTTCGAAAATCATCACCAGATGGCCCGCGCGCTGGTCACCGACAACCTGTTCGCGCGTGAGCGCCTGGGCTCCACCGGTCTTGGCCATGGCGTTGCCATCCCGCATGGCCGTGTCAAGGGGCTGAAGAACCCGTTGGCTGCCGTGCTCCGCCTGCAGCAGCCCATCGCCTTCGACGCACCGGACGACGAACCCGTCGGCCTGCTGATCTTCCTGCTCGTGCCCGAGGCGGCCACGCAGCGTCATTTGGAGATCCTGTCCGAGATCGCCGAGATGTTGTCCGACCGTGAGCTGCGCGAGCAACTCAAATCCGAGCCAGATGCAGCCACGCTGCACAAGCTCATCGCGGCCTGGGAGCCGCTGAAGTCCGTGGCCTGAAGCCCCTTTTCGGCGCTTCGCACAAACCCTAATCTTCCCGCCCATTGAAGCCCACCTCGATCAGCGCGGAGCGACTCTTCGAAGAGCACCGCGAAGCGCTCCGCTGGGAATGGATCGCCGGCCACGCCCATCCCGAGCGCCGCTTCGACGAAGCCGCCGTGCGCGACGCCCAGAGCGCCGCCGACCTGGTCGGTTATCTCAACTACATCCATCCCTACCGGGTGCAGATCGTCGGTCGCCGCGAAGTGGCCTATCTGAGCCAGGAAGGCACCGACATCCAGGACCGCCGCATCTCGCGCATCGTCACGCTGGAGCCGCCGGTCATCATCGTCGCCGACGACACGGTGCCGCCGCCACGCCTGATCGCGATGTGCGACCGCGCCGAGATCCCGCTGTTTCGCACCGCTGACTCGGCCGGCCACGTCATCGACCTGGTGCGCGGCTACCTGTCCCAGCTGTTTGCCAACCGCACGACCCGTCACGGCGTCTTCATGGACATCCTCGGCCTCGGCGTGCTGCTGACCGGTGAATCGGGCCTGGGCAAGAGCGAGCTGGGGCTGGAGCTGATCTCCCGCGGCCATGGCCTCGTTGCCGACGATGCGGTCGACTTCTTCCGGATTGCGCAGACCGCCATCGAGGGCCGCTGCCCCGAGCTGCTGCTCAACCTGCTGGAAGTGCGCGGCATCGGCCTGCTCGACATCAAGTCCATCTTTGGCGAAACCGCGGTGCGCCGCAAGATGCGCCTCAAGCTCATCGTCCACCTGGTGCGCAAGGAGACGATGGAGCGCGACTTCGAGCGCCTGCCCTACGAGCCGCTCTACGAGGACGTGCTCGGCATGCCGGTGCGCAAGGTCGTCATCGCAGTGGACGCCGGCCGCAACCTCGCCGTGCTGGTGGAGGCCGCCGTGCGCAACACCATCCTGCAGCTGCGGGGCATCGACACCTACAAGGAATTCGTCGAGCGCCACCAGCGGGCGATCGACAACGGCTCGGTGGACTGACGTGAACCTGAGCCCCTCGCCCAGTCTTGCCGCGCGGAATGCGGGCAAGCCCGGTCGATCCGCCGAGGGAACGGCGATGCTTGCGGCATTGACCCGCAAGCACATCGCCCGCAGGCCGGCTTGGGGCAGCCCGGCGCCAGTCCGCGGGTTCATGCATCGCGGAATGGGTCTTTGATGGCGTTGAACGGATTCGGCGACGTCGCCCGCCTGCTCGTCCTCAACACGGACAGCTACAAGACCAGTCACTGGCTGCAATACCCGCCGGGCACGCAGACCGTCTTCAGCTACATCGAGGCGCGCGGCGGCTCGCTGCCCTACACAGTCTTTTTCGGCCTGCAGGCGCTGCTGAAGGAGTACTTCACCAAACCGGTCACCGCCGCCGACGTCGCGCTCGGCTCGGAAATCTGCGCGGCCCATGGCGTGCCCTTCAACCGCGCGGGCTGGCAGCACATCGTCGACGCCCACGCCGGCCGGCTGCCATTGCGCATCCGTGCCGTGCCCGAAGGCGCGGTCGTGCCGGTCAACCATGCGCTGGTCACGGTCGAGAACACCGATCCGGCCTGCTACTGGCTGACGAGCTACGTCGAGACGGCGCTGCTGCGCGTCTGGTATCCGACGACGGTGGCCACGCACAGCCACGCCACGCGCCGCCTCATCGCCGACGCGCTGGCCCGCACCGGATCGCCCGAGGGCCTGCCCTTCAAGCTGCACGATTTCGGCGCACGCGGCGTGTCGTCGCTCGAGTCCGCCCTGCTCGGCGGCATGGCCCACCTCGTGAACTTCCAGGGCACGGACACGATGACGGCCTTGCTTGGCGCGCGCGTCTACTACGGCGAACCCATGGCCGGCTTCTCCATCCCGGCGGCCGAACACAGCACCATCACCGCCTGGGGCCGTGACGGCGAGCTGGACGCCTATCGCAACATGCTGCGCCAGTTCGGGAAGCCCGGCGCGCTGCTGGCCGTCGTCTCCGACTCCTACGACCTGGACGTCGCCGTCAGCCAGTTCTGGGGCGGCGCGCTGCGCGAGGAGGTCATCGCCAGCGGCGCCACCGTCGTCATCCGCCCTGACAGCGGCGATCCGACCACCATCGTGCTGCGCACCATCAAGTCTCTCGACGAGGCCTTCGGCAGCGAGGTCAACGCCAAGGGCTTCAAGGTGCTGAAGCATGTGCGCGTCATCCAGGGCGACGGCATCACGCGCCAATCCATCGCCAGCATTCTGGCCGCGCTGGAAGAGGCCGGCTATTCGGCCGACAACATCGCTTTCGGCCAGGGCGGGGCGCTGCTTCAGCAGGTCAACCGCGACACGCTGGGCTTCGCGATGAAGGCCTCGGCCCTGCAGGTCGACGGCCACTGGCGCGACGTCTTCAAGGCGCCCGTCACCGATCCCGCCAAGCGCAGCAAGGCCGGGCGCTTGACGCTGATGCGCAAGGGCGAGGTCTTCGCCACCGTGCGGCTGGATTCACCTGGCTGCCATGAGGCCCGCACCTCGGGCGCGACCGAGATGCTGCGCACCGTCTACGAAGACGGCCGCCTGCTGGTGGACGACAGCTTCGCGGCGATCCGCGCCCGCGCCAACGCCTAACCGCGGTTCGGGCAGTCCGTCTTCACGCAGGTCGCGTACAGCGCCAGCGAGTGTTCCTGCAGCGCGAAGCCGCGCTCGCTGGCGATGGCGTGCTGGCGCTCCTCGATGCCGGGGTCGAAGAACTCCTCGACCTTGCCGCAGTTCAGGCAAACGAGGTGGTCGTGGTGGTGGCCCTCGTTCAGCTCGTAGACGGCCTTGCCGGTCTCGAAATGGTTGCGGCTCAAGAGCCCCGCCTGCTCGAACTGCTGCAGCACGCGGTAGACGGTAGCCAGGCCGATGTCCGCGCCCTCGCCGAGCAGGGCCTTGTAGACATCCTCGGCCGTCATGTGGCGCTGCTGCGTGCGCTGGAAGATCTCCAGGATCTTGATGCGCGGCAGCGTCGCCTTGAGGCCGCTGTTCTTGATGTCGCTGGTCTGGTTCTTGGCGGATGAGGGCATGGCGCTTGGGCCGGGGCCGGAAAGTGGCCCCGCTAGAATCCGCCCGATCATAGCCAGCCGGCTTTTCGGCCGGCGTCTCCTGTCCCTTCTCCAGCCGCCCATGCGACCCCTGCTTGCCTCTCTCCCGCTGATTGCGCTGCTTGGCGGCTGCTCCCTGATGCCCAAATGGGATTCCCTGCCCGCCATCACCGGTGAAAAGGTGCTGGGCGTGCTGACGCCTTACCGCGTCGAAGTCGTGCAAGGCAATGTGCTGACCAAGGAAATGGTCGCCCGCGTCAAGCCCGGCATGCCCAAGGCCCAGGTGCGCGACCTGCTCGGCTCGCCGCTGCTGACCGATGTCTTCCACGAGGCACGCTGGGATTACGTCTTCACGATCCGCCGCCAGGGCGCGCAGCCGCAGCAGCGCCTGGTCGTCGCGCTGTTCGACGGCGACAAGCTCAAGTCGCTGGACGTGCCCGACGACCTGCCGGACGAAAAGGAATTCGTTGCCGCCGTGAACACCTTCAAGCCCAGCGGCCAGCCGCCCAAGCTGGAGCTGAGCGAGGCCGAGCGCGAAGCCCTGCCGCCGCCCAAGCGCAGCGCCGAGATCGCGCCCACGGCCGCTGCCGAAGGCCCGGCGCCCGGCCGCGTCTACCCGCCGCTGGATGCCCCGCCGGCCAAGGCGGGCTCCTGATGAGCGTGGCGATAACCGGCTCGACCCCGTTGAAAGTCGCCGTGACCGGCGCCTCCGGGCGCATGGGCAAGATGCTCATCGAGGCCGTCATGGCCACCGACGATTGCACGCTGCACGCAACGCTGGACAAGGGCGACGACGTCCGCGCCGGCCTCACGGGCGCCGATGTGCTGATCGATTTCACGCGCCCCGAGGCGACGCTGGAACACCTGGCGATCTGCGCCGAGCTGGGCGTGAAGGCCGTCGTCGGCACGACCGGCTTTGACGCCGGCCAGAAGGCCCGCATCGCCCAGCTCGCCGAGCGCACGGCCATCGTCTTCGCGCCCAACATGAGCGTGGGCGTCAACGTCGTGCTCAAGCTGCTGGACCTGGCCGCCCGCGCGATGAACGAGGGCTTCGACATCGAGATCGTCGAGGCCCACCACCGCAACAAGGTCGACGCGCCCAGCGGCACCGCGCTGCAGATGGGCCAGGTCGTCGCCGACGCGCTGGGCCGTGACCTGAAGACCTGCGCCGTCTATGGCCGCGAAGGCGTCACCGGCGTACGTGATCCGTCGACCATCGGCTTCGCCACCGTGCGCGGCGGCGACATCATCGGCGACCACACCGTGCTGTTCGCCGGCACCGGCGAGCGCATCGAGATCAGCCACAAGGCCAGCAACCGCGGCATCTACGCCCAGGGCAGCCTGCGGGCGGCGCGCTTCCTGGCCGGCAGGACGACTGGCCTGTTCGGCATGAACGACGTGCTGGGCTTCAACAGCTGATATGGGCGGCTTTGCCGACTTCTGGGCTCAAGGTGACGGTGTCACTCGCGCGGTGGCGCTGCTGCTGCTGGCCATGTCGGTCAGCGCTTGGGCGCTGATCCTGTGGAAGACCTGGCTGTTGCGCCGCGCGCGCCGCGGCCTCGTGCGCGCCGTGCCGGCCTTCTGGGCCGCGGCCGGCGTGGCCGAGGGCCGCAGCGCGCTGCAGAGCTTCGATGCCGAAAGCCTGCTGCTGCCGCTGCTGGACGCCGCCACGACCGAAACGCGCAGCGCCACGCTGGACGCGGCCGGCAAGCGCGAGTCCCGCCTGACCCGCCGCCTGCGCGACGCGCTGCACGCCGTGCTGGCCAGGCTGCAGTTCGGCCAGGTGCTGCTTGCCTCAGTTGGTGCCACCGCGCCCTTCGTGGGCCTGTTCGGCACCGTCTGGGGCATCTACCACGCGCTGGTCGGCATCTCCACGGCGGGCAACATCACCATCGACAAGATCTCCGGCCCGGTCGGCGAGGCCTTGATCATGACGGCCGCCGGCCTCGCGGTCGCCATTCCGGCGGTGCTGGCCTACAACGTCTTCGGCAAGATGGTCGCGGCTTGCGAGGCCGACCTCGAAGGCTTTGCGCACGACCTGCGCGAACTCCTCGACCACGACGACTGATCATGGCCTTCGGTCGGCTCGAAAAGCCCGAGGGGTCGCGCCCCATGAGCGACATCAACATGACGCCGCTGATCGACGTCATGATGGTGCTGCTGGTCATCTTCATGATCGCCGCGCCGCTGATGACCGCCTCGCTGCGCCTGGACCTGCCCAAGAGCGAGGCCGCGACGCCGAGTGACGCACCGAGCTTCGTCGCCGTGGCCATCACGCCGGACGGCAAACTGCATCTCGGTGACGACGAACTCGATGCCAAGGCCTTCCAGCAGCGCATCACGGAGCTGGGCCGCGCCAACGCGCAGATGGAAGTGCAGCTGCGCGCCGACCGTGCCGTGCCCTACGGCCAGGTGGCCGAGCTGATCGGCTGGGTGCAGGCCGCCGGCCTGAACCGCATCGCCTTCGTCGCACAGGCGGCTGCGTCGGCGCCTTGAGCGAAAGGTCGGGCGAGAGGCCCCACCTACAATTTGGCGCATGAACGCCAAGACCGAAGCGCCCAGCTACAACCCGAACGAGATCGAAGCCGCCGCCCGTGCCTACTGGACGGAGCGCGACGCCTACCGCGTGACCGAGGACGCGAGCAAGCCGCACTTCTACGCCTGCTCCATGCTGCCCTACCCGAGTGGCAAGCTGCACATGGGCCATGTGCGCAACTACACGATCAACGACATGCTGGCCCGCCAGCTGCGCATGAAGGGCTACAACGTCCTCATGCCCATGGGCTGGGACGCCTTCGGCCTGCCGGCCGAGAACGCCGCGATGAAGGGCAAGCTGCCGCCCGCGCAGTGGACCTACTCCAACATCGCCCACATGAAGGCCCAGATGCAGGCCATGGGCCTGGCCATCGACTGGAGCCGCGAGGTCGCGACCTGCCAGCCCAGGTACTACAAGTGGAACCAGTGGCTGTTCCTGAAGATGCTGGAGGCGGGCATCGCCGAGCGCCGCACCCAGGTCGTCAACTGGGACCCGGTGGACCAGACCGTGCTGGCCAACGAGCAGGTCATCGACGGCCGCGGCTGGCGCTCCGGCGCGCTGGTCGAGAAGCGCGAGATCCCGGGCTACTACCTGAAGATCACGCAGTACGCCGAGGAGCTGCTGTCGGCGGTCGCCAATCCTGAAGACCCGAACTACCTCAACGGCTGGCCCGAGCGCGTGCGGCTGATGCAGGAGAACTGGATCGGCAAGAGCCAGGGCGTGCGCTTCGCGTTCCCGCACCACATCGACGGTGAAGGCGGGCGGCTGTGGGTGTTCACGACCCGCGCCGACACCATCATGGGCGTGACCTTCTGCGCCGTCGCGCCGGAGCACCCGCTGGCCACGCATGCGGCCTACAGCCGCCCCGAGGTGGCCGCCTTCATCGAGGAATGCAAGGCCGGCGGCACGACCGAGGCCGAGCTGGCCACGCAGGAGAAGAAGGGTGTGCCGACGGGCCTGTTCGTCACGCACCCGATCACGGGCGCGCAGGTCGAGGTCTGGGTCGGCAACTACGTGCTGATGAGCTATGGCGACGGCGCCGTCATGGGCGTGCCGGCGCATGACGAGCGCGACTTCGCGTTCGCAAAGAAGTACGGGCTTCCCATCAAGGCGGTCGTTGCTCCCGCTGATTGGGAAACCGAGAAGATTTCTCTCTTCCACCACGCCGAAGGCGAGTCGGGATCAAAGGATTTCGAGTTTCCGGCCATCACGGATGGCGAACGGCATCTGAATTGGTTCGCTTGGCAAGACACGCATGGCCAGCGTGGCCGTTGCTTTGACTCCGGTGTTTTGAACGGCCTGGACTACGAAGCCGCCGTCAACAAGGTCGCCGAGCTGCTGGCCGCCCAGGGCCTCGGCGAGAAGAAGACCACCTGGCGCCTGCGCGACTGGGGCATCAGCCGCCAGCGCTACTGGGGCACGCCGATTCCCATCATCCATTGCGACGACTGCGGCGTCGTGCCCGTCCCCGAGAAGGACCTGCCCGTCGTGCTGCCCGAGGACCTGATCCCCGACGGCAGCGGCAACCCGCTGAAC
This sequence comes from Burkholderiales bacterium, assembly GCA_019509985.1. Taxonomy (GTDB): domain Bacteria; phylum Pseudomonadota; class Gammaproteobacteria; order Burkholderiales; family Burkholderiaceae_C; genus Pelomonas. The sequence continues at coordinate 21,549 of JAEKLF010000106.1, forward strand.
AAGCATGCCGGCTTCCTGAACGTCGGCTGCCCGAAGTGCGGCAAGCCCGCGCGCCGCGAGACGGACACGATGGACACCTTCGTCGATTCGTCCTGGTACTTCATGCGCTACTGCGACCCGGCCAACGATCAGGCCATGGTCGCCGAGGGCACGAAGTACTGGATGCCGATGAACCAGTACATCGGCGGCATCGAGCACGCCATCCTGCACCTGCTGTACGCGCGCTTCTGGACCAAGGTCATGCGCGACCTGAAGCTGGTGGACGTGTCCGAGCCCTTCGAGAAGCTGCTGACCCAGGGCATGGTGCTCAAGGGTGCCTTCTTTCACAAGCCCGAAGGCGGCGGCAAGGATTACTACTGGGATGATGAGGTCGACGTCATCCACGACGACAAGGGCGGCATCGCCGGCGCCAAGCTGAAGAAGGACGGCACGCCGCTCGAGTACGAGATGACGACGATGTCCAAGTCGAAGAACAACGGCGTGGACCCGCAGGCGCTGATCGACCAGTACGGTGCCGACACGGCGCGCCTGTTCGTCATGTTCGCGTCGCCGCCGGAGCAGACGCTGGAGTGGAACGACGCAGCCGTCGAAGGTGCGCACCGCTTCCTGAAGCGCGTGTGGAATTTTGGCGCGCGCAACGCCGACGCGATCAAATCCGCAGGCCAGGATTTCGCTGCGCTCTCCGGCGACGGCAAGGCGCTGCGCCGCGAGGTGCACAACGTGCTCAAGCAGGTCAGCTACGACTACGAGCGCATGCAGTACAACACCGTCGTCTCCGGTGCGATGAAGCTGCTGAATGCGCTGGAAGGTTTCAAGGCCGAAGGCCAGGCCGCCGCGATGCGCGACGGCTTCTCGGTGCTGCTGCGCGTGCTCTACCCGGCCACGCCGCACGTCGCCCACCAGCTGTGGCAGGACCTCGGCTTCGCGGCCGAACTCGGCGACCTGCTCGACGCGCCCTGGCCGACGGTCGATGAAGCCGCCCTCGTGCAGGACGAGATCGAGCTGATGCTGCAGGTCAACGGCAAGCTGCGCGGCGCGGTCAAGGTGCCGGCGTCGGCCGACAAGGCGGCGATTGAAGCCGCAGCGCTGGCGACCGAGGAGTTCGCCAAGTTCAGCGAAGGCAAGGCACCCAAGAAGGTCGTCATCGTGCCGGGTCGCCTGGTGAACGTGGTCGTCTGATGATGGACCGCCGCCTCGCGCTGATCAGCCTCGCAGCCCTGGCCGGCTGCGGCTTCGAGTTGCGTCACGAGCCCGAGCTGCCGTTCAAGACGCTGGCCCTGACCGGCTTCGCGCCGGACTCGCCGCTGGCACTGGGCCTGAAGCGCCAGATCAAGCGCACGCCGGTGCAGTTGGTCGACGACCCCAACCGCGCCCAGGTCGTGCTCGAAGCGACCCGCGAGTTCCGCGACCGCACCGTCGTCGCGTCCACCAGCGTCGGCCAGGTGCGTGAGTGGTCGCTGCGCCTGCAGTTCGACTACCTGATCCGCACGGCCGCCGGCGAGCTGCTGGTGCCCAAGGTCGAGCTGCGTCTGGCGCGCGACATGAACTACACCGAGAGCGCCGCGCTGGCCAAGGAGCAGGAGGCTGCCAACCTCTACGGCGCGATGCACTCCGACGCGATCGCGCAGGTCATGCGCCGGCTCGCCGCCGTCAAGCTGCCCGCCTGATGCAGCTGCGCGCTGAGGCCCTCGCCGGCCATCTGACCAAGGGCCTGGCCCGCATCTACACGGTTCACGGCGACGAGCCCCTGCTCGCGCAGGAAGCGGCCGACCAGATTCGCGTGGCCGCCAAGGCCCAGGGCTTTGGCGAGCGGCAGATCTTCACCGTCGCCGGCGCCTACTTCGACTGGGCACCGGTGCTGGCCGCCGCGCAGGCCATGAGCCTGTTTTCCGAGCGCCAGTTCATCGAGATCCGCATCCCCGGCGGCAAGCCCGGCAAGGAGGGCTCCGAGGCCTTGCAGCGTTATGCCGAGGCCGTGCCCGACGATGTGCTGACGCTGGTCACGCTGCCGCGTCTGGACAAGACCCAGCTGTCCAGCGCCTGGTTCATGGCGCTGGACGGCAACGGCGCGTCCGTGCGCGTCGAGCCCGTCGAGCGCCGCATGCTGCCGGCCTGGCTGGCCCAACGCCTGAAGGCCCAGGGCCAGTCCGTGCCCGAGGGCGAGGACGGCCAGCGGGCTCTGACCTTCTTCGCCGACCGCGTCGAAGGCAATCTGCTCGCCGCCCACCAGGAGCTGCAGAAGCTGGCACTCCTGCATCCCAAGGGCGAGCTGACGCTGGCCCAGATCGAGGCCGCCGTGCTGGACGTGGCGCGCTTTGACGTCTTCAAGCTCAGCGAGGCCGTGCTGTCGGGCAGCGTGCCGCGCCTGCTGCGCATGCTCGACGGCCTGGAGGCCGAGGGCGAGGCGGCCGTGCTCGTGCACTGGACGCTGGCCGAGGACGCCCGCGCGCTGGCCCGCGTGCGCGCCGCGCTGGACGCCGGCCGGCCGCTGCCGATGGCGATGCGCGAGGCGCGCGTGTGGGGCGCGAAGGAGCGCCTCGTCGAACGCATCGCACCGCGGCTGGAGACCGCCCAGGCCGGCGCCCTCGTGCAGGCCGCCCAGGTCTGCGACGGCCTCGTCAAGGGCCTGCGCCACCCGGACTGGCCGAGCGACCCCTGGGCCGCGCTGCGCCGCTTGGCGCTGATGCTGGCCGAGGCCGCGAGCGGCAAGACTGGCGCGGTGTTGGCCAGCCGCTAACGCGCCGCCGGGTCAACCCGGCTCAAACGTACGCCCGCGCCTGAGGATCGACCCTGGGTGAAATGCGTGCGCAAGCCTGTATATTGGATCCAATTATTGGATCCACTTTCGGCTTTGGCATGGACGACAGCGCCCGCATCATCGATTCACACACCGGCGGCGAGCCCACGCGCGTGCTCGTCAGCGGTGGCCCCGACCTCGGCCCGGGCTCCATGGCCGAGCGGTTGGCGAGGCTGCGCGACGAGCATGACGCCTGGCGCCGCGCGCTGATCCTGGAGCCGCGCGGCTCCGAGGTGATGGTGGGCGCCTGGCTGTGCGCGCCGCGCCGGCCCGGCGAGGACTGGGGCGTGATCTTCTTCAACAACGTCGGCTACCTCGGCATGTGCGGCCACGGCACCATCGGCGTCGTCGCGACGCTGCGCCACCTCAGCCTCATCGAGCCCGGCACACTGCGGCTGGCCACGCCGGTCGGCCCCGTGCAGGCCACGCTGCACGAGGACGGCGCGGTGACGGTCGCGAACGTGCCGGCTTACCGCCTGGCGCGGCAGGTGGCCGTGACGCTGGAGAGCGGCCAGACCGTGCATGGCGACGTCGCCTGGGGCGGCAACTGGTTCTTCCTGTGCAGCGACCACGGCCAGGGCCTGGCGCCCGGGCGCGCACCCGTGCTGACCACGTACGCGTTGGCGCTGCGCGCGGCGCTGCAGCGGGCCGGCATCACCGGCGCGGGCGGCGCCGAGATCGACCACATCGAGCTGCTGGGCCCGCCCGCCGCCGCCGCCAACGACGGCCGCAACTTCGTGCTCTGCCCGGGTGCGGCCTATGACCGCTCGCCCTGCGGCACGGGCACCAGCGCCAAGCTGGCCTGCCTGGCGGCCGACGGCGAGCTGGCCCCGGGCGTCGTCTGGCGCCAGGAGTCGGTGATCGGCTCGGTCTTCGAGGCGCGCTACGAGGCTGGTGACGGCGGCGCCATCCACCCCTTCATCCGCGGCCGCGCCCATGTGACGCTGGACGCCCGGGTCGTGTTCGACCCGACCGACTCCATGCGCTGGGGTTTCTGAGCCGCTGGCATGTCAGCCAAACGGGCGATCAAGACTCAGGCTGGGCTGCGTGAACCAGCGCGGGCCCTGGCCCGTCATGTAGAAGTGGTCCTCCAGACGCACGCCGAAGGCACCGGGCACGACGATCATGGGCTCGTTGCTGCAGCACATGCCGATCTCCAGCGGCTGGGTGTTGCCGCGCACGAGATACGGGTGCTCGTGCAGGTCCAGCCCGACGCCGTGACCGGTGCGATGCGGCAGGCCGGGCAACTCGTAGCCCGGACCCAGGCCATGGCGCTCCAGTACAGCACGCGCCGCATCGTCCACGGCCTCGCAGGGCGTGCCGAGCTGTGCCGCCGCGAAGGCCGCGGCCTGGGCCTCGTGCTCGATGGCCCAGATGCGCCGCACGTCAGCGCTCGCCTGGCCGTGCACGTAGGTGCGCGTCAGATCCGAGGCATAGCCCTCGACCGAGCAGCCGCAGTCGATCAGCACCACGTCGTCGTCACGCAGCACCTGTGCGTGCTTCACGCCGTGCGGATAGCTCGTCGCCTGGCCGAACAGCACGATGCAAAAACGCGAACCGCCGCCGCCGATGCGCCGGTGGGCCTGGTCGATGAAGGCCTCGACCTCGCGCGTGTCCATGCCCGTGCGCAACACCGCGTGAGCGGCCTGCTGCACCTGCAGCGTCATGTCGAAGGCGCGCTGCAGCAGCGCGATCTCCGCGGGCGACTTGCGCATGCGCAGCGCGGCGATGAGGTCGCTGCCGTCTGCCAGAGGCAACCCTGGCGCGGCCTGCTGCAGCCGGCTGGCGAAATGGAAGGGCAGGCTGCCGTCCAGCGCGAGGCCATGGCCAGCGCAGGGCAGGCCAGCCGTGAGGCGTGCGAGCAAGGCCCAGGGATCCTCGTGCTCGTCCCACAGCTGCAGCGGCGCTGCCAGGCCCCAGCGGTCTTGCAGCGCGTCGCGCTCGAAGGCGGGGGCGATGTACTGCGGCTCGCCCTCGGCCGGCACCAGCGCGCCCAGCAGGCGCTCGCTGGGCTGCCAGGGCGTGCCCATGAAGTAGCGCAGCGAGCTGCCGGCATGCTGGTAGAGGGCCCGCAGGCCTTGGTCGCGCAGCGAAGCCTGCAGGCGGCGCAGGCGCTGGCGGTATTCGTCGGGCTGGATGGGCCGCACGCCGGGGCGCAGGTCGGGCAGGGCGCTCAGCGCCGCGTCGAAAGAGGTCATGGTGTTCATGGGGTGGTGAGATGAGTGGCGGGGCCGTCGCACAACGCCCCTCGCCCGAGCCGCGCGACTGGCTGAATCCGCAGGCCCTGGATGCGGTGGCCTATCTGGGGCAGGACGCACTTCTGCTGCTCGAACACCTGTTCGAGCCGCTCGACGACCTGGTGTATTTCGTGAAGGACGGCGCCGGGCGCTACCGCAGCGCCAACCGCAGCCTGTGGCGCCGCTGCGGCTTGAAGGCGCGCGAAGACCTGCTGGGCCGCACCGCGCGCGACCTGTTCCCGGCGACCATGGGCGAGGCCTTCCTGGACCAGGACCGCCAGGTCATGGCCAGCGGCCAGGCGCTGCACCGGCAGCTGGAGCTGCACGTCTACCCGGACCTGCGCGCCGGCTGGTGCCTGACGCACAAGCTGCCCATCCGCGACGCGGCCGGCCGCGTGGCCGGCGTGGCGGGCCTGTCGCGCGACCTGGGCCTGCCCGACCACAGCCATCCCCAGTACGAATGCATCGCCCGCATCGCCGCCTGCATCCGCACGCGCTTCGCCGAAGGCCTGCAGCTGGGCGAACTGGCGCGCGAGGCCGGGCTGAGCCCGGACCGCGTGGAGCGCATGTTCCACCGCGTCTTCCAGCTGACGCCGCGCGAGATGCTGGTGCAGGTGCGGGTGGACGCGGCGCGGGCGCGGCTGGCGGCGCCGCGGCCCGTCAGCATGGCCGAGCTGGCGCTGGACTGCGGCTACGCCGACCAGAGCGCCTTCACCCGCCAGTTCAAGGCCACCGTGGGCCTCACGCCATCGCACTACCGCCAGCTCCACGCGCCGAGGTAGGGCTCAGCGCATCAGCCGCTGCTGCAGGAAGCCGTAGCTCAAGGCCCACAGCCGCGCCTGCTGCGCCGGCGTCGACGCTCCGGCGTGGCCGCCCTCGGTGTTCTCCCAGTACAGCACCTCGTGGCCCTGCTCCTGCAGCCGCGCCACCATCTTGCGGGCGTGGCCGGGGTGCACGCGGTCGTCGCGCGTGGAGCTGGTGTAGAGCACCGGCGGGTAGCGCTTGTCGGCCGCGGCGTTGTGGTACGGCGAGTACTTGCCGATGTAGTCCCACTGCGCGGGGATGTCGGGGTTGCCGTACTCCTCGATCCACGAGGCACCCGCCAGCAGCTCGTGGTAGCGGCGCATGTCGGTCAGCGGCACCTGGCTGACGACGGCGCCGAACAGCTCGGGCCGCTGCACCAGCGCCACCGAGGTCAGCAGGCCGCCCAGGCTGCCGCCCATGATGCCCAGCCTGTCGGGCCGCGTAATGCCGTGCTTGTGCAGGTCTTCGGCGACGGCGATGAAGTCGTCGAAGCTGCGCTGGCGGTGCTCGCGCAGTGCCGCCTGGTGCCAGCGCGGGCCGAACTCGCCACCGCCGCGCAGGTTGGCCAGCACGTAGACGCCGCCTTTCGCCAGCCAGGCGCGGCCCAGGATGGCGTTGTAGGCCGGGCGCATCGAGATCTCGAAGCC
>JAEKLF010000020.1 GCA_019509985.1 Burkholderiales bacterium
GTCCAATCGCCCCAGCGTCGCTCAGCTGCTGGCCCAGGTGCGCGCCACCGCGCTGGCCGCCCAGGACCACCAGGACCTGCCCTTCGAGCAGCTCATCGAGGCGCTGAACCCGCCGCGCAGCCTGGCCCACCATCCGTTGTTGCAGGTCATGCTGAGCTGGCAGAACGCCCCCGAGGGCGAGCTCGCGCTGCCGGGCCTGCAGTTGCTGCCGGCCCCAGCTGGCAGCGGCGCCAGCGCCAAGTTCGACCTGGACTTGTCGCTGCACGAGCAGGGCGAGCGGATCGCCGGCTCGTTCCAGTACGCCTGCGCGCTGTTCGAGCACGCCAGCATCGAGCGGCATGCGGCCCAGTTCGTCACGCTGCTGCAGGCCATGGTCGAGGACGACTCGGCCTGCGTCCTGCGCCTGCCGCTGCTGCCCGAGACCGAGCAGGCCCGGCTGCTGGCCTTCAACGCCACCGAGACGGCCTTCAACGCCGAGTTGTGCATCCACCAGCTCTTCGAGCAGCAGGCCCGCCTGCGCCCCGAGGCCACCGCGCTGGTCTTCGAGAACGAGCAGCTGAGCTACGCCGAACTCAACACGCGCGCCAACCAGCTCGCGCATCACCTCGTCGCCCTGGGCGTGGGGCCCGACACGCGCGTGGCGATCTGCCTGCCGCGCAGCACCGAGATGGTGGTCGCCCTGCTGGCCACGCTCAAGGCCGGCGCTGCCTATGTGCCGCTCGATCCGGCCTACCCGGCCCAGCGCCTGGCCTTCATGCTCGAGGACTGCCGCGCCACGGTGCTGGTCTCGCGCTCGGACTGCGCCCAGGCGCTGCCCGCGTCTGCGGGCGTGCCGCTGCTGTGCCTCGATGCCCCCCACCCCGACTGGCTGCTCGCCCCGCAACACGACCCGGCTGTGCCCGGCCTCACCCCGGCGCACCTGGCCTACGTCATCTACACCTCCGGCTCCACCGGGTTGCCCAAGGGAGTGATGGTCGCGCATGGCAGCGTGCTGAACCTGTGGTCCGCCCTGGAGCGGCGTGCCTATGCGAACGGCACGGGAATCGAGCGTGTGAGCCTGAATGCCTCCATCGCCTTCGACGCGTCGGTGCAGCAATGGAGTCAGCTGGCATCGGGCCGCACGATCGTCCTGATCCCGGAGGCCACGCGGCGCGACGGCGCGCTGCTGGCGGACTTCGTGGCGCAGCAGCGCATTGATGCGCTGGATTGCACACCCTCGCAGCTGGACCTGTTGCGCGCGGCTCAGCCATCGTGGTGGCAGCGCACGCCGGCGTTGGTGCTCGTCGGCGGAGAGTCGATTTCCACGCCGCTCTGGCAAGCGCTCGGCCGCCAGCAGCAGACGGTTTTCTACAACGTCTATGGCCCCACCGAATGCACGGTGGACTCGACCGCCGCGCTGATTGGCGCCCAGGAGCTGGCACCTCACATCGGCTGCCCGCTGCCGAACACCCGCATCCACATCCTGGACGCCTGGGGCCAGCCCTGCCCGATCGGCGTGGCCGGGGAGTTGCACATCGCCGGGGCCCAGCTCGCGCGCGGTTACCTCAACCGCCCCGAGCTCACCGCCGAGCGCTTCGTGCCCGATCCCTTTGGCGCGCCGGGCAGCCGCATGTACCGCAGCGGCGACCTCGCGCGCTGGCGCGCCGACGGCACGCTGGACTTCCTCGGCCGCAATGACCACCAGGTCAAGATCCGCGGTTTCCGCATCGAGCTCGGCGAGATTGAGGCCGCCCTGCAGGCCTGCCCCGGCGTGCGCGAGGCCGTCGTCCTGGCGCGCCAGGACGGCGCGCACCAGCGTCTGGTGGCCTACCTCGTGGCCGACGGGTCTGTTCCTGAATCGCTGCCTGCCGACTCAATCTCACCCGAGGCGCTGCGCACGCAGCTGTCCACCCGGCTGCCCGAGTACATGCTGCCGGCCGCCTATATGCAGCTGCCCGCCCTGCCGCTGACCCCCAACGGCAAGCTGGACCGCCAGGCCCTGCCCGAGGCCGATGCCTCGGCGCTGAGTACCAGCGCCTACGAGCCCCCGCAAGGCCCGGTCGAGGAGACACTGGCCGCGCTGTGGTGCGAGCTGCTGGGCCTGGCCCAGGTCGGCCGCCACGATGACTTCTTCGCCCTCGGCGGGCACTCGCTGCTGGCCGTGCAGCTGGCCTCGCGGGTGCGCTCCTCGCTCGGGCTGGAGGTGGCGCTGGCTGATCTGTTCGCC
>JAEKLF010000224.1 GCA_019509985.1 Burkholderiales bacterium
GAACTCGGCGCTGTGAACTCGCCGCCGGCGGCCTGGCGCTGCTTGATCCATAGTGCGTACGTACCCATCAAGTCGTTGATGGATACGAGCATCCTAGGCACAGCTCAGCGGATCAACATGACTTGCCGGGACGCTTACGTTCTGACGTTGGAAGTGGCATTTGCAAAGGCGTTCGTCGAGAAGGCCGTGGCTAGCCACTGGCAGGTTCAGTATTCCTGGATTGGCCTGCTGATCTCAATCGTCGCTGGCGTTTGGGTGTTGATGGCGGTCACAGGCAAGCTGGCAAAGGGCGCCAACCTGGCTGCGAATGACGTCTATGCCGTCAGCATCCGTGTTCCAGCCTTCATTCAGGTTGCGGCGTTTGCAGCCGGCATGTTTTATACGGCGTGGTTTGGCCTGCTTGCCAGTTGAACACCTCTGGCCAAAGTCTCGAAGGGGGCGTCATCCTTGGGGGCGTCAGCGCTCTAAGCGGCCTTCGCGTGAAGATTCTTGGGCTCCGTGTCCTGCGCCTTTGACTGAACGGCGCTACCGCCTCGCCTTTCGGTTGTGCTGGCTCGTGAACGAGAACGCGCCTGTGTGAACGCTGGTGAACATCTGGACAAACGGCTGCCAATCTACGGAATCGAGGTCGTCCAGGCGTAGTCCGAACGACACGGCGGGCGCGATTCCCAAGGACTGAGCTACTCGCAAGAAAACTGCCATCGTCATGGGCAGCTCAACCTGCAGGTGGCTAGATAGATCGTCGTCCCCGCCCTCTAGTTTGAGATTCAGCCAGCCGGATGTGTCGTCCAGCATCCGAAAAAATCCGACATCACGAAGGACGTACGGAAAGTTGGTGGCTTCTACCTCACTGAAGTACGTTGGCGTGTTCAGGAACGGCAGAGTTCCTCTTGCATCGACGACCGCTGCATTGAGCTTTAGCGTGCCGTTGTAGCCTTGCCTACGATGCAAGAGCTGAACCTTTCGAAGAACGATCGACAAGAAGTACAGCGTGGGCTGCAGGTTCAAGATCATCAGATCGCCGCCAACTCCTCGCGTTCTTAGCATCTCTGCCAACGTGCCCAGTCCAAATTGGTCGGCACGGTTGTCAATCTCCTTGCCGGTCCAAATGTGAGTCGCGATTGGGATCTGGATGAAGTGCAGGTTTCTAGAGCTGTCGTAGTCCCACACTACGCTCACTGCTTCTACGGACTGTTCAGTTCGCCTCGCTACATAGGACGTGTCTATGGTCTGCGCTTGGTCGAACGCAGTGCCGGCATTCTTGGCGTGTTTTGCGAGGGCGATCTCTCGGAAGACCTCGAACGACAGATCTGCTTTGGCGACGGTGTCTTCGGCAAGGATGACGAGATGGATAGACGGCGTTCCCTGTCGGAGCTGCTCCGACAGCGATTCGACTCGTGTCTTTAGCTTGGCCTTGCGACTCATGGACTCCGACCAGAGCCGTTCCTGCTGTGTAAGGTCGGCCAGAGGGTGCGGAGCAGCAGCGTCACCCAGTCGCACGTAGATGCAACCGTTGCTGTGAAGGTAAGGGCCGTGCCTTCCTTTCGGCACTGAGATGACCACAACCCATCGCTCCGCGACGCCGGCATCTACGGAGTCCACCTCGACAGCCTTGGCCTCGAAGAAGGGCGCAGGTACCACGTGCGCGGTAACCGCTTCCCTGGCTCTTACGACGCACTGTTCCGCGGCCTCCCGGGACACGGGCGTGAGCTTCTCCAGCCGACGCGTCTTCTGTTCCTCCTTCGCGCCGATGACCAACAAGCCACCGTGCGAGTTGGCGAACGAACTGATGGAGCGTGCGAGCTTCGAAGTCTCGGGCGCGCGGTCCTTGAATTCAACGAACCAGCCTTCCTCCAGCGTTCTGAGGCCATCGAGGTCCCTGCTCTGGAAGTCGCCAGCTGGCTTATGAAAAAGCGGTTCCAGCGGCATCTCGTCGGGCTTGACTGGCGGTGCGGTTGGGGGCGTGGCCTGGCCTTCAGTTGGGGGAGGGATCTCTGTCATGCTTCGCGAGGTCTATGAGTGACGGCGTTACTGCGGCCAGGATGCTGCTGGGCCGCTGGGCCGCCAAGGATACTGAGCCGCGAATACAACCCCAAGGAGGCCATCGTTGCCGAATCGCCGCCCGCGCCTAGTCGTTCTGGACACCTCTCACATAGCTGGATTGGCCGCCGACTGGATGTCCCGGGAATCCGCCCGACAACAGGAAGCGAACTCGTTCGTGCGCCGCCTCATGGAGCACGGCTGGTTGCCGCTGCTGTCTTGGCCTCAGCTTGAGGAGCTGATCCAGCATGAGAACGATGAGGTAGTAGACGCCCGTCTGCAGTTCCTCTGGAGCTGGCCACTGGCAGCGTGCATACGGCCGTCAGACCCTGATGCGGGGCCAGGAAAAGTCCTTGAGATTCTGACGGCGGAAGCCTTGGCAGCGCATGCGAACCCGAACGCTGATGCTCTTGCGGTTCGCGATCTAGTGCGCCGAGGACTGGTGGCCTACGGACCGGGAACGGCTGTAATTCCGTCCGGCTTTGAGTTCTGGCGACTGTTTCGCCAGGTTCTTGCAGAGAAACAGGCCCGGGCTCGGGAGCTCATGGCCATTGCTCCTTGGAAGGGATTCGAAGCCTTGGATAAGCAGCGCATGGGTCACTTGATGAGCCAACCGTCAAGGAGCCCCCAGGAGTCGCTGCGGGTGCTCAACCACTTAAGCGCTAGCTTGGCCAAGGAAGTCAAGGAACGTGGAGACAAGCGAATCCCGGACCCCAAAGCCGTGGCTGACGAATTCTTCGCTGGACTTATGAGGACCGCCCAAGCAGCAGCGGCGGGTGGCGCCGTGCCCACGGCGATAGGCATCCTTCAGGCAGAAGGCGTCGACATTGACGACATTCACCCGGATGACACCTTTGGCGAAGTGATGGACCGCCACACCTTCAAGAAACGGTTGCGAATAGCAATTGAATCCCGTGGGTTGTCCTTCGAGCCGCTACGACGTACGTTGACGCTTGACCGACTCCCTGTCGCCGTCATCCAGCACAGCATGCGTCGTTATGGGCATGATCAGCCAGAGCGCAAAGGTAGCGACATGAACGACGTCTTCCTGCTGTGCCTGGCGCCGTACGCCGACCTGACTTTCGTCGACAAGCGAACACTGGAGAGTGTTCGAAGAGCGCGCTCGAAGGTTCCGGTCCTGGAACCCCTGCTTGGTGATGTCCGCAAGGCTAGCGGCCACTGCGAGATATCGTCAGTCATCGCGGCCATGTAATCCGGTTGGTGGCATGCACTTCGGGCGTGAGCATCAACGTTCACATGCGCGAAAAATTGTGAGTCGAAAGTCCGAGCCAAAACCGGTCCTTCAAGATTCCGGCCAGCCTGCGTCCGATGTCTGCAGTGGGCTCATCTCCGGACGCACGCCGCTCGGCACCGACCGACCGCACCCGCTGCAAAGCGGCAGCCCGTAGGTTGGGGTGAACAAAGTGAACCCCAACGGCGCGTAGACGCTGGGGTTCGCGATGCTCACCCCAGCCTACCGAGTGGATCGTTCAGGCCGGGTGCAGCAGCATGCGGCCGAGCGCCTCGGGCCCGGCCGGTTCGGCACCGGGGCGCAGCAACGCGCGGGCCGCTGCATCGTTACGCAGGTGGGCGTCGAAAAAGGCCGCCTCCCAGCCTCCCGTCTCGGCGTTGGCCGCTTCGTTCAAGCCGTGGGTCTGGCCCTTCATCTCCACCACCCAGGCCGGGCCGCCAACGGCGCGGGCGGCGGCCAGCACGTCGGCGGCCGGCACGTTGCGGTCCAACTCGCCGCTGACCGCAAACCAGGGCCGCTTGACGGCGGCGAGGCCGGCGAAGTCAAAGCCGAAATTCCACATGTTCTGGGCCGCACCTGGGGGCAGCGGCTGGGGCAGGCCCATGGCCCGCGCGGCGGCCATGCCGAAGCCGGCAAAAGGCACCGTCCCGAAGCCGGCCTTGATGCGCTCGTCGGCCAGGGACAGGCCGGGCCGCGCGGGATTCAAGCCGCCCATCAGCGTGAGCACGGTCAGGCCGCCGGCACTGCTGCCGGTGGCGCCGATGCGCGCGGCGTCGATGTGGTCGGCGTAGTGCGGGTGGGCCAGCACGTGGTCCAGCGCCGCGCGCACAGCCAGGCTGCGCAGGGCCGCCGACTCGCCCAGGTCCGACATGCGGCCGTCACCGTGGTAGAGGTCGATCACGACATAGCCTTGCGAGGCCAGGTGCCCGAGCTTCCCGAGGTGCCACAGCCCATGGGTGTTCTGCCCACCGGAGTGAATGATCAGCGGGTAGCGCGCCCGCTCGTCGGCAAACAGCGGCGCCTCGCCGGGCCGCTGCATGTGCGGCAGGCGGTACCAGCCATGCTCCTCCGGAAAGGTGTAGTCGGGGCGGGGGTTGTCGGCCGGTGTCGGGTAGAGCACCGTGAGCACCACCGGCAGGCTGCGCCCGGCCAGGCCCCCGGCGTACGGCCAGTCCTTGGGCACCTTCACGTCGATCACCAGCGTGGCCTGGCGGTCGCTGATCAGTTGGTCCAGGTACAGCGAGCCCTGCGGCTGTGAGCGGCCGATGAGGTAGTGCTCCATCGGCGCCGCGGTCGCCGGCTCGGCCTGCATGCAGCTGCTGCCCACCGCGTAGGGGCCGTTGCCGGTCGTCCACCCTGAGGCGCCGGCCGCGCCAGCGAAGGGTGCCAGCAGCATCCCGCCCAAGAACCTTCGACGCCCCAAGAGGGCTGCCGTCACACGCGAAACATCCAACACAGGCTTTGACTCCCTCGGCCGACGCGGCCGGGCCGCAGTGTGCCGCGCCAGGGGGCGGCCCGGCGCTCGGCCCGCGGGTATTACTGCCAGGACTCAAGCTCCAGCGTTCGCGAGCCGCCCACCAGCATGGGCGAGCTGGACGGCTCGCTGCGTTCCAGTTTCACGAGGCCGACGCCGCGGCAATACCACTCCAGCGTCGTCAACGGCTGGTCGCGCCAGCCGCTGATCGGGTCGACGAAGACCCGCACCGTGGCGCTGCCGCGCACGCGCAGGCAGGGCGAGAAGCGGCCCGCCGGCGTCTGCACCGCGTCGGCCACGGCCTCGATCTGGTAGGTCATCGGGATGGGCGCCAGGCCGTGCTTGATCTCGCGCGGGTACTCGTTGGTGCGCATCAACAGGTAGGCCGTCGTCGGCGCCTGCCATTGCGTGCCGACCACGAACGGCGCCTTGAGCACGAAGCTGCCCGGCGCGTCGGCCACCGGGTCGGTCTGCATGTCGCTCTTGCTGGCCACGCGGACGATGCCGCTGTCGTCGGCGCGCAGCCAGTAGTTGATGCCGCTGTCGCTGCGGCGCAGCCAGGCGGGCTTGTCGTCCAGCACCAGCGTGGCCGAGCCCAGCGTGCGCAGCGTCAGGCTCTCGCGCTCGCTGGTGTCGGCGCCGCTGCGCGTGGTCACGGCGTAGGTCCACTGGTGGCCGGCCTCGAGCGGGAACCAGGCCTGGCCCTCGGGCGCGCGGCTGCAACCAGCCAGCAGCATCGAAATCATCAAGACACGTTGGCGCATGCTCATTTCTCTGGCAACTGGGGCAGGGGCATGTCGCGCAGCTTCACCTTCTGCTCGTCGCTGCCGGGGCGCAGCCAGGCCAGGCCCTTGCGGCCGACCTTGGGCTCGGCCGTACCCAGCTGGCTGATGCCGTTGCGCGCCTTCTTCAGGCCCTCGTTCAGCAGCGCATGCAGATCCTTGCTGTAGGGCAGCTGGTAGGCACGCGGCTGGGCGGCGGGCTTGCCGTCTTCCACGGCGTTGACCCAGACATAGAGGGCCCCGTCGCGCTTCGGGCCGGGCTCCTCGATGACGGCCGCCAGCAGCACGAAGCGCTCGGGCAGCGGGTCGCCGCTGGGCCAGCCCCACAGCGTATGGATGGCCGCCTCGCCGTAGAAGTAGAAGCCGGTCACGCCGACCACCAGCAGGCCGCGCAGCCAGGCGGGCCAGCGCGACTGCAGCAACGCCAGGGCACACAGCAGCAGCAGTGCGGCAAAACTGAGGATGATGGGCAGGGTCATGACGGGTTCAGGGCTGGCGCTGCATCAGGCTCTTGGGCAGCGTGTTGACGTTGGTGACGCTGCCGTCGGGCAGCAGCGTGAAGCGCACGGCGGTCGCCTCGTCGCCCTTGCGGGCGAGCTTGACCGTGCCGTAGAAGACGACGTCGGCGCGCGGATTGACCTTGATGACCGTGACGGTCACCGGCACCGGCTGGCCGTCGTTGGACTGGTAGTACTGGACGTTGACGACATGCTCGCCCGGCACCACGCCGCGCAGCGACACCACCTCCTGGCGGAACGGGCTCTGGATGCGCTGGCCGTTGATGATGGTGGCCGCGTTGGCGTCACCGCGGTCGTCGCGGTCCAGGTACATCAGCCCGGCCTCGCGCTGGCGGAACCACACCAGGTTGCCGCCCGGGTCCTGCACCCAGGTGTCGATGTCGTCGGGGCTGTTGTCGGGCCAGGCCACGTTGATCAGGTACTCGGCCTTGGACGGCACGTCGCCGGCCTTGGTGGCGCGCGGGTTCATGGCCAGCAGCGCGACGATGAAGCAGAAGACGAAGCCGATCAGCAGGTTGAACAGCATGTCGTAGAAAGGGTCGACCTCCGCTTCGCGCGAGCCCCGGCGCAGGCGGCGCATCACGCACCGTCCTTCCGGAGCGCGGCGCGCTGGATATCAGCCACCAACGCATCGGCATAGCGATCCAGCCTTGTGAGCTGCAGGCCCAGCAGGATGTTGCCCACCAACCCGACCATCGTCGTCAGCAGCGCCACGCCCAGGCCCGCGGTCAGGCTGCGCAGCAGCTCTTGCGACTGCGCCGGGTCGAAGCTCTGCAGCTTGCCGATGGTCAGCGCCAGCATCGAGAAGCCGATGACCTTGCCGAGCAGCCCGAGCTTGAGCTGGATGCCGTTGACCCACCAGGCCGTGCCGTGCGGGCCGTGGCTGTGCTCCAGCAGCAGCTCGGTGGCGATGTCGCCGGGCGAGCCCAGGTACTCGGCCGCCCAGCAGGCTTCATCGGCGCGCGCCAGCCCCGGCTCGGCCAGCAGCAGGCGCTGGCGCTGCAGCTCGCGCGAACGCTGGCCGCACCACAGCGTGGCGCACAGAAAGACGATGATGATGACCAGCGTCAGGCCCGTGGGATCGGCGCCCAACAGCAGCGCCCACACGCCGCGGCCGCCGAGCAGCCAGGTGGCGAAGGCCAGGCCGCCGCACAGCGTCAGCCACTCCAGCCACAGCGGCTCGGGCGGGCGCGCGGTTCGGGTGAGACGAACGGCGCTCACAGCTCGATCACCATGCCGTCGTGCGCCACCTCGATGCCCTGCTCGGCCAGCTCGCGGTGCTGGGCGCCGCCGCGGTCGAGGATGGGATTGCTGTGGTGGATGTGGGTGAGGATCTTGCGCGGCGCGCCGCTGGCCTGCAGCACCTCGATCATGCCGGGCCGCTCGCCGTGGCGGCGCTGCGGCAGGTGGCCCTTGTCGCTGGCGCTCAAGGCGCCGACCCCGGCCTCCTGCATGCCCTCTTCGCGCCAGAAAGTGCCGTCGACGATGACGCAGTCGGCCTGGCGCATCTCGGCCAGCTCGGTCTCGCCCACGCCGGCCAGCGCCGGTGACAGGAAGAGGCGCCGGCCGCTGCGCAGGTCCTGCACCTGCAGTGCGATGCATTCGCCGGCCGCCTCACTGCGCAGGCGGGCGTGGCGCGGCGCCCGCGCCGGCACCGCCACCGCGGCGAAGCTCAGCGCCGGGAAGCCCGGGATCTCGAAGGCCACGCTGCGCGTGTCGCCGGCGATGGGCAGCATGCGCCAGCGCACGTGGCAATAGCTCTCCAGCACGTGCAGCAGCGGCAGCT
>JAEKLF010000021.1 GCA_019509985.1 Burkholderiales bacterium
CGACCCGAACCAGGCGGTCGATGTCGCCGTCGACGTCGCGGGCACGAAGGTCAAGGGTGCGGCCGGCCAGGTGCTGACCTCGGCCGTGATGGACGCGCACAACACGTTCCAGAACCCGCAGGTCATCAAGCCGGCGGCGTTCAGCGCGCGTGCCGCGGGCGGCAAGCTGTCGATCAAGGTGCCTGCCAAGGCTGTGATGGTGGTCGCTTTGGAGGAGTGACCACATGACGCGCGAGCGCCTCGCGAGTGTTCAGGAACGCGGCAGCCCGCCGATCTGCTGCATCAGTCCGAGCAGGTCCGGTTGCCCCACTTCCGAGACGATCTTCCCGGTCGAGAGCCGATAGATGTTCAGCGCTTGCACAGCAATCGCCTTGCCGGTGGGAGGCACGCCCAGGAAGGCCCCGCGGTGCGTCCCGCGCATCGTGAATCGCGCCGCGATGACATCGCCTTCGATGACGGTTTCCTCAAGCGTCCACTGGATGTCGGGGAATCCGCCCCGCATCATCCCGATGATCTCCAGATAGCCCTGCGGCCCGTGCACAGGCTCCGCGCGCCCGGGAACGTGAAACACGGCGTCGGCAGAAACCAACTCTGTGGCGAGCTGCGGATCTGCGGTGTTGATGAACTCCACGAAGCGAGCCATGAACTGTCGGTTTGTGGTTGGCATTGGTCACCCCGGACTGTCTATAGGATTGGGAGCCGGAGCATGGTGGCGCCCGGTGCCCCGCGGTCCCGTATTGTTCGAGTTGCCAGCGGGTTCGACACGATCAAAGTCGGTTGCCGAATGATGAAGATCGGACATTGATCAATGCCGCGCGGGACGAGACCCATCGATATTGAGCAGATCCGATATCGACCCTCGTCCGGGAGTGCGCTGGATCTCGAGGTCTTCTCGATGTCGAGCCTCAGACGAAGGGTGCCCCGTGCCCACCTGCAGCGTCACCACCGCTACGACTTTCACATGTTCGTGCACGTCAGGCGCGGAACATGCCGCGCCGTGGTGGACTTCAGCCACATCGAGTGTGGCGCCGGATCGCTGCTGACCATTCGGCCCGGACAGGTTCACCGCTTCGGCCCGGGAAGCCGTTGGGACGCCAACATCCTGCTGTTCCGACCCGAGCTTCTGCAGGCTTCGCAAGGCGAGGAACGCCTGCAGATGCCGGAGCTGGTCGATGCGCTTCCTGGCCATCTGCGCCTCGACCGGTCGACGGGTCGGTTCCTGGCCGACGCGCTCGCGCGGCTGGAGGACGAGTGCGCGCTCGGCGCCCGGCAACCGCTGCTGAACTGGCTGCTCCAGAGTGAACTGGCAACGCTCGTGACGCGGCTGCACATCTTCAACGCCGAGCAACAGCCGTCCGCCGGAACATCGTCCGACGCGCCGGAGCGCTTCCGTCTTTTCAAACGGCTTCTGGACGAGAAGGTGCATCAGTGGCATCACGTTTCGCGCTACGCACAGGCCATGGGATGCTCCGAGAAGACGCTCACTCGCATCTGCAATGCGGCGGTTGGCGTTGGTGCGAAGGCTTTTATCGCCTCCCGCCTTGCGCTGGAAGCCAAGCGCCTGCTCGTGCACACCGAGAAGCCGATTTCCGCCATCGCGCAGCAACTTGGCTTCGACGAGGCGACCAACTTCACCAAGTTTTTTCGCGGCATCGAAGGCTGCACGCCAGGCGACTTCCGCCGTCAGTTCGATGTCTCGTTGTAGCCGCTTTCGGCGATCTCATCATGCTCGCGCACCAACACTTGAGTTCGGAACCCACTCGGGGCGCCAACAATCCGGACAGCGATCAGCGGCGTCCTCCAGCAGGGTCGCCGAAGGCCGTGCGGAAGCCCTTGCCGAAATGGCCTGGGTCGGCATATTCCCAGTGGCGTGCAATTTCGGCGAAAGTCGCGCCGCTTGCTCTCCCCGTTGAGCTCATTGGGGAAACGAAGCGGGGTTCGCCAGGTAGGCTTTGAACAGGCGCGCGAACTGGCCGCCGTCGTTCGTGATGTCCGCCGACGTGGCGCCCCCGGGACTGAAGACGAGCGCGAATACGCCATTGCCCGTGTATTGCGTTGGATGCGTCAGCATGTACTGGACGTGGTTGTCCCGATAGTGCTTCGGAGTTCCACCAGGGGTCGTCGAGGGAACGCCCATGGGGGTCTGCCAGAACAGGATCGGCAGGCCGCCCAGGCGGCTTCGCACCGTGC
>JAEKLF010000039.1 GCA_019509985.1 Burkholderiales bacterium
CGGCCGGAATTGGAGCAAGCGCGATGTTTGAGCAACCCATCGACTACTTCCTTGTCGTCTGGTTCGTTCTGGCAGCAGGGTCAACCGCGTACGTTGCCTGGGACCAGTTCCGGAGCAACCCCGAGCCCGTGGTGATGAAGTGGGGCTTCGTCCTCGTCACGCTCTACATGGGACCGATCGGCCTGCTGCTGTACGTGATGGCGGACAAGGAGCCGGCGCCTGGCGAGCACGAGAAGTTCATCGCGCCGCTCTGGAAGCAAGGCGTCGGGTCGACCATTCACTGCGTCGCCGGAGATGCGACGGGCATCATCACCGCGGCCGTCATCACCGCGGCGCTTGGGCTGCCAATGTGGCTGGACCTCATCGTCGAATACGCCGCCGGCTTCGCCTTCGGGCTCTTCATCTTCCAGTCCCTCTTCATGAAAAACATGATGGGCGGCACGTATTGGGAGAACGTCAGGAAGTCGTTCATACCCGAGTTCATCAGCATGAACGCGATGATGGCCGGCATGGCGCCGGTGATGTCGTTGCTGATGATGGGGCGCGACATGCGCGCGATGGAACCTATGGAGTTGCTCTTCTGGGGCGTGATGTCGTTCGGCGTGATCGCAGGCTTTGCAGTCGCTTACCCGGTCAACGTGTGGATGGTCTCGCGCCAGATGAAGCACGGGCTGATGACCGAGCGCAAGACGTCGTCGTCCAAGGAAGCAAAGGAGCATGCGCCTGACGAGGCTGAGCAGGCCTCCCATGGACAGACCGACGGCTCCCACAAGGGACATCAGGCGATGACACCCCAGGTCACCCGACCGCAACTCGCCGCAGTGACCATGACAACAAGCCTGATGCTCTTGGCAGGGATGACCTTTCCCGCGCTATTCGTGAACATGCGTCTATCCGCAAGAGACGTTGGTGGCGCCGTCATGCCCCCAGACATGGTCATGGGCTGGGACACGCCAGGTGATGCCATGCGCGACATGGCGGCCATCCACCCGCGCCAGGTGGCATTCACCGCCCCGGCAGCAGCCCGCGGCGACCAGCCGCTTTCGCCACGCCTGGAGAACGGCGTCAAGGTCTTCGATGTCGAAGTGGGCGTAGTCCGCTGGAACATCCTTCCCGATGTCCAGGTCGAGGGCTACGCTTTCAACCGACAGATACCCGGTCCGCGACTGCGCATCACCGAAGGCGACCGCATTCGCATCAACGTGACCAACCGGCTGCCCGAGCCGACCACTGTCCACTGGCATGGACTGATCCTGCCCAATGGCATGGATGGCCCGGCGAACATCACGCAGCGGCCCATTCAACCCGGAGAGACCTTCACCTACGAGTACACCGCGGAGCAGTCCGGCACCTACTTCTATCACTCTCACGCCAAAGCTGACCGCCAGCAGGCCTTCGGAATGTATGGAGCGCTCATCATCGACCCGAAGCTGCCCGCGGCCGGCACGAGCGCTGATCACGAATATGTCATTCAACTGCAGGAGTGGCTCAAGCGAGAAGGCCTCACCTATCCGGCGATGCTGATGGAAGGCGGAATGCCGAACTACTTCACCATCAACGGCAAAGCATTCCCTTCCACCGACAGCGTGAAGATGAAGGTAGGTGAGACCGTCAAATTGCGCTTCATCGGAAGCAACAACAACTTCATTCACCCGATGCATGTGCACGGCGGTCCGTTCACCGTCGTTGCGCGGGATGGCGTCACCCTGCCGGAGGCCGCGCGCTTTCAGGCAGACACCGTGAACGTCGGACCAGGCCAGCGCTATGACGTGATCTGGAAGGCGCTCAAGCCGGGCAAGTGGCTGGTCCATTGCCACATCCCGCACCACACGACCAACAACAACGTCGAGCACGCCGGAGGTGGCGGGCTCATGATGATCCTGGACGTCAGCGCATGACCCATCAGGCCTTTTGCACGTGACGCCCGGGGCGCAAGCCCGTGGTCCTGCCCTGCGCGTTGGGCGCCGGGACCGACGAGTCTTGGGCCAGCGTCTCGATGATGGGGCAGTCCGGCCGATCGTCGCCGTGGCAACAGTGCACCAGGTGGTCCAGCGTGGCCTTCATCGCCTGCAGCTCCCTGAGCTTCTCATCGAGTTCTTCGATGTGCGCCTGCGCCAGCGCACGCACCTGGCGGCTCGAGCGCTTGCGGTTCTGCCATAGCCCGAGCAGTTCACGAATCTGCTCGATGGAGAAGCCGAGGTCACGCGACTGCCGGATGAACCGGAGCGTGCTCACCTCCTTGTCGGTGTATTGCCGATAGCCCGACTCGGTCCGTGCCGCTTCGGGAAACAGGCCGACGCTTTCATAGTGGCGAATCATCTTCGCCGAGACGCCCGAGGCCTTGGCTGCTTCGCCGATGTTCATGCTCATATCGATTTTTCCCCTACGGGCACGGTTTGCGGTTGCCGTGAGCGCTGCTGGGCCGGCGTGTCCGCGGCAGCAGTCCAACGGCGCAACGTCAGCGCGTTGGCCATGACGCTCACACTGCTGAAAGCCATCGCCGCGCCTGCGATGACGGGGTTCAGCATGCCGAGCGCCGCCAGGGGAATGCCCAGCACGTTGTAGCCAAACGCCCAGAAGAGACCCTGTTTGATTTTCGAGTAGGTGCGACGAGAAATGTCCAAAGAGTCCGCCACGAGCCGCAGGTCGCCACGCATCAAGGTGACGCCGGCCGTCTCCGTCGCCACGTCGGCTCCGCCCGCCATGGCATACGAGACAGAGGCAGCGGCCAGTGCAGGGCCGTCGTTCAAGCCATCGCCGACGAACGCCACAACCTCGCCGGCATCGCGCAATGCTTTCACGACGGCCGCCTTGTCGTGAGGAAGGACTTGGGCGCGAAACTCATCGATGCCCAGATCCTTCGCAACGGCTTCTGCGGCACCACGGTTGTCCCCCGTCAGCATGATCGTCTTGATGCCGAGATGATGGAGCCTCGCGACAGCCGCAGCGGACGTGCTCTTGATGGTGTCGCCGAAGGCCAGCAGCCCAAGGAGACGGTGCTGGCCTTCATCCGACCAGACAAGCCACGAAACGGTCCTACCTTGTCGTTCGAGCCGCTGCGCGTCAACCGCCAGGCTCCCTTCCTCCAATTGCATTTCGCGCAACATCCGCGTGCTGCCCAGAGCCAGCTTTTGACCGCCAACATTGCCTTCGACGCCCCGGCCCGGAAGTGCCTTGGCATCACGGGCCTCGGGCACCAGCAATCGTTCCTCGCGCACCTTGTCCATGACGGCGACGGCGAGAGGATGACTGCTTGACTTCTGAAGCGCAGCGGCCAGACGGAGCACGTCCTCGCGGCTTGAGCCTTGCGCAGCCACCACTGCGGCGACCGACGGTTTGCCTTCGGTGAGCGTGCCGGTCTTGTCGAAGGCGACGACGGTGACGGAGTGCGCAACTTCCAGTGCTTCGGCGTCCTTGATCAGGATGCCGCGCCGTGCGGCCACGCCGGTACCGGCCATGATGGCGGTCGGTGTCGCCAAGCCCAGGGCGCAGGGACAAGCGATGACCAGCACCGCAACCGCGTTGATGAGCGCTTGTTCCCAGTTGCCGGAGAACGCGACCCAGCCCAGGAAGGTCGCGAGCGCGATGCCGAGGACCACCGGGACGAAAACCGCGCTCACGCGGTCGACGATGCGTTGAATGGGCGCCTTTGCCGCTTGTGCAGACTCGACCATCCGAATGATGCGGGCCAGCGTTGTCTCGGCGCCAATGGCGGTCGTGCGAACGGTCAGGGCGCCCTCCGCATTGATGGCGCCACCGGTCACCTTGCCACCAACGGCCTTGGGCACCGGCAGGCTCTCGCCGGTAATGAGCGACTCGTCGACGTGGCTGCGGCCTTCGATGATTTCGCCGTCCACGGCCACGCGATCACCCGGTCTGACAACGACGAGGTCACCCACCGCGACTTGGTCGACAGGAACGTCCGCCTCGACGCCGTCACGGCGCACACGGGCGGTGGTGGGGCGCAATGCATTCAACGCCCGGATGGCGCCGGTGGTTTGTCGCTTCGCCCTTTGCTCCAGCCACTTGCCCAGCAGAACCAGCGTGATGACCACGGCCGAGGCCTCGAAGTACAGGTGTGGCACGCCATGCGCGGCGTGCTTGAACAGCAGGTAGACCGAAAGCCCGTAGGCCGCCGAGGTGCCGAGCGCCACCAGCAGGTCCATGTTGCCAGTCTTGGCGCGCACCGCCTTCCACCCTGCCCGGTAGAAGCGCCAGCCCAGCCCAAATTGAACGGGCGTGGCCAAGGCGAGCTGAAACCAGCCGTCGAGCATCCAGTCGATACCGAACAGAGACAACAGCATCGGCGAGATGAGCGGCAGCGCCAGAAGGCTCCCAACGGCAACAGGCCACCAGCTCGGCAAACGTGGACCTGCTTGTTGGCTGTTCCCCTGGACTTCCTTGACCGCGTAGCCAGCCGTCTCGATGGCCGCTTTCAGCGCCGCGACCGGAACGGTCGAAAGCATCTGGATGGTCGCCTTCTCGGTCGCCAGATTGACGCTGGCGTTGGTAACTCCAGCTACCTTTCGAAGTGCCTTCTCAACCCGAGCGACGCACGAGGCGCAGGTCATTCCCTCCACCTGAATGGCAACTTCGGTTGTTGCCACGTCGTAGCCGGCTTTGCGAACAGCCGTTGCCAGCGCGTCAGCCGTCACCGAGGCATCGGCGTTCACGGCAGCTTCCTCCGTCGCCAGGTTGACGCTCGCCGCGTTGACACCCGGAACGGCCTTAAGCGTCTTCTCGACGCGCATGACGCATGACGCGCAGGTCATTCCAGTGACCTGCAGCTTGATGGCGTTCGGATGGGAATATGCGGCGGTGCTCATGGTCGGCGGATGCGGTTCGAAGATTGTGCATCGTGAAGTCTCCAACGTTGGGAATGTCAACGGGAAAGCAAGTTCCGCCTGACGTAAATGGGGTCAATTCCGAATCCATGTTGACTTTCCAACAATGGAAACCTTCAAAGTGTGCTCGTCAACAACGGAGAACCACTGGAGAACACGATGATTGCCTTCGACGTCAACGACATGACCTGCGGCCACTGTGTCAGCACCATCACCAAGGCGCTGATGGCGACCGACAAGAACGCCAGGTTGCATATCGACCTGGCGAGCCACCGCGTCCAAGTGGAGGCGGCTGACGCCAGCGCCAACGAGTTGGCCGATGCCATCAGGGAGGCGGGCTACACGCCGGTGCCGGTGCAGGCGGCCCCGGTGGCTTCCAGCAAGCCCGCAGGCTCCTGCTGTGGCGGCTGCCATTGAGCGAACGCGTGTCTGGCGAGAGTGGCGAGAGGCCTTCCAGTTCCGCTAGGCGCGAGTCGGGACGAGGCAGCATCGTTGCCGCAACCGACATATTTGCCAACAAAGAGCTGGGTTCGAACGATCCTGAAAGCCGTGGCCTCACCCCTGTCTTTGAGTCCCCGACGGCACCTTCATTTCAATGAAGAGTCATAGAGTTGCTGCGCCGCCGGCGACAGCGTCCGGCTCTTGCGCCGGATCAGCCCGACCTGCCGCGTGACGACCGGATCGTTCAGCGGAATGCTGACAAGCAGCGGGTGATCCTTGCCCGGCATGGCCAGCGATGGAACCGCAGCGATGCCCAGCCCTGCTTCCACCAGGCCGAGCATCGTCGTCACGTGTTCTGTTTCATAGATGCTGTCTGGCCGCCCTGAAACGCCCGCCAGCGCCTGGTCCAGCAGCAGCCGGTTGCCGGAGGATTTGGCGACCGAGATGTAGTCGTAGGCATTCATGTCTTTCCAGGTGACATGCCTGCGGGTCACCTCGCCCAGCCGCGTGCCGCTCAAGCCCCGGATCCGGAGCAGGGTGGTGTCCAGGTCATCCAGCATCTGCTGCATTCACCTTGCAGCCCGGCGCCGGCATGCACATCGACCCGACGCACCTGGATGCCGGCGTGGTGGCCAAGTACACCAGCAAAGTGCCGCCGGTGGCCAAGTGGGAAGGCCCATGTGATGAGCGAGTGCTGCAACGGGAACTTGCCAGTGGATACATCCCCGGAAATCAAGTGGAAGAGGCCGAGGCCGGGCTGCAGGCAGCGCCGGAGGCTGCTCCCGCAGGGTTGAAGCTTGAACTTCAGGCGCATTGAACCGCCGGGGCACCAACGTAGTTCGGCTGGAAAGGATGCGTGTGACCCCGGCCACGTTGACGGTATCAGCGCGTCGACGGCGAACGGCGTCGCGTTTTCCACAAGGGCGTACGACCTTCGTACGCACACTTGGACAGCACAATTTGAGCCTGGCGGCCACACCCGCCACTCCGTCAACTCGCAACCATCTTTCCAGGGCTGATGTCGATGATCTACGAACTCCGCATCTATACCGCAATGCCTGGCCGGCTACCCGACGTTCTTGCCAGATTTCGCGATCACACCGTCCATATCTGGAGCCGGCTGGGAATTCGTCAACTCGGATATTGGACGACCGCAGTCGGACCTGACAGCAACGCGCTTACCTACATGCTTGTCTGGGAGAGCCTGGCCGATCGTGAGGTCAAGTGGGGCGAGTTCGTCGTCGATCCCGAATGGGTCGAGGTCAGAAAGGCGAGCGAGGCAGTCGGGCCGATCGTTGCGAAGATGGACAACTCGTTCTTGGCGCCGACCTCTTTCTCGCCTGCGAAATAGGCTGCCCTACCTGCCGTCACCTCGCCGGCCAGCACCTGAACTGCGGCGTCCGTGCAGGCCTCGTCCAATGGCGCTGCCGGTCTGCTCGGCGAAGGCCTCTCCGTGCAACTCGCACAGATAGGCGGCACGGGCCAGCGGTGACTTCAGACGCTGGCAGGCCTCATTGACGCGGATCGCCCACGCCATGGCCACCCGCTGGGTCGCCGCGCCCTGTGAGGCGAACCGGTCGGGGTGAACCTGCATCTGCAGCGCCTTCCAGCGCGCTTCGATGACGGCGCGATCCTGCAAGTAGCGCAGCGGCACATCGAACGGCGCGAAGTCGTAGGCGTCCAGGCCGATCCTGGCGTCCGGTCCGGCCACCAGCCCCTTCTCCGGATCAGAGGTCGTCGGCCATCGGTCATCGGCCATTGGCCAACGCAGAACAAACAGGAAACCAGCTTGGCGCCGTCATCGTGCCGCACGCCCCGATTTGTCCCACCCGCCCCGGTTTCAGCACCGCCTGAGTGCGCCCCGAATCGCTTCCCCTAGGCATGCGAGCTGGCACGCCCTCTGCTTGTATACCGACTTGAACACCGTCCGGAACACAGCCGTGCGGGCTTCGTTGGCCGATCAACTTGAGGAGAGCCGTGATGACGCGATCGAAGTGGAACCGCCGGGATTGGATGGGCAATGTGGGCGCCACCGGGGCGGGATTGATGACCGCCGGATGGAGCGGTCCCACGCTGGCCCAGAAGCCGTTGACGGGGGGCTTCATCTACGTGGGCCCGCGTGACGACTACGGCTACAACCAGGCGCATGCCGAGGCGGCGGCGCTGGTGAAGAAGATGCCGGGCATCAAGGTGGTGGAGGAGGAGAACGTCCCCGAAACCAACTCGGTGCAGAAGACCATGCAGGGCATGATCGCCCAGGACGGCGCGGGCCTGCTGTTCCCGACCTCGTTCGGCTACTTCGACCCGCACATCCTGGCGCTGGCGCCCAAGTACCCCAACGTGCGCTTCGCGCACTGCGGCGGGCTGTGGGACGCAGCCAAGCACCCCAAGAACGCCGGCAGCTTCTTCGGCTACATCGACGAGGCCCAGTACCTGAACGGCGTCGTCGCGGCGCACGTGACCAAGAGCAAGAAGCTCGGCTTCATCGCCGCCAAGCCCATCCCGCAGGTGCTTCGCAACATCAACGCCTTCACGATGGGCGCGCGCAGCGTCAATCCCGCCATCTCGACGACGGTGATCTTCACCGGCGACTGGAGCATGCCGGTCAAGGAGGCCGAGGCCACCAACAGCCTGGCCGACCAGGGCGTGGACGTGTTCACCATGCACGTCGACGGCCCCAAGGTCATCGTCGAGACGGCGGCCAAGCGCGGCAAGTTCGTCTGCGGTTACCACGCCAGCCAGGCCAAGCTGGCGCCGCAGGCCTACCTGACGGGCGCCGAGTGGAACTGGATCACCGCCTACAAGCAGATCATCGACGCCGCGCAGACCGGCAAGCCGCATCCCAACTTCGTGCGCGGCGGGCTCAAGGACGGCTTCGTCAAGAGCAGCCCCTACGGCAGCTCGGTGCCGGAAGGCGGGCGCAAGCAGGCCGAAGCCGTGCGCGCCGAGATGCTCAAGGGCAGCTTCGACATCTTCAAGGGCGAGTTGAAGGACAACACCGGCAAGGTGGTCATCGCCAAGGGCAAGGTGTTCAAGCAGACCGACATGGAGCTGGAGGGCATGAACTACCTCGTCGAAGGCGTCATCGGCAAGGTGTGATGGCCCACCCCCGTAGACGCTTCGCGTCTCCCCCTCAAGGGGGCTGAGCCCGGACACGAACAGTCCTGAGGACTATTTGTGCCTGGCGAAGGCCAAGGCCTCTGGCCTTGGCGGCACACGGCGTGTCAACACACCGCAACCCGAAGGAACGAGAGCCATGGCCACGTCACGCCCGTCGCTTGCCGCTGCCGAAGCGCTGCTGCTGCCCGTCTTCGCACTGACGGCCGCGCTGCTGCTGTTCGGCGTCTTCGTGTGGCTGGGCGGCACATCGCCGGTAGAGGCCTGGAAGCTGCTCTTCCTCGGCGCCTTCGGCGACGCCTTCTCGTGGCAGAACACGCTGCTGCGCGCCGCGCCACTGATGCTCACGGCGCTGGCCGTGGCGCTGCCCGCGCAGGCCGGTCTGACGATGATCGGCGGCGAGGGCGCGCTCGTGCTCGGCGCCCTGGGCTGCGCCGGCCTGCCCTATCTCTTCGGGCCACCCGGCAACGTGATCGGCAGCGCCATGGTGCTGTTGGCCGGCGCGCTGCTCGGCGGCGGCTGGGTGATGCTCTCCGGCTGGCTGCGCCAATGGCGCGGCGTCAACGAAACCATCTCCAGCCTGCTGCTCTCCTACATCGCCATCGCGCTGTTCAAGCACTTCGTCGAAGGGCCGATGCGCGACCCGGCGAGCCTGAACAAGCCGTCCACCCATCCGCTGGCTGAAGGCTTGCGCATCGGCCCCATCATGGGTGACGCGGCCATGGCGTCCTGGCTGGGCGACGTGCACTGGGGCCTGGTCATCGGCGTCATGCTGTGCCTGGCCTGCGGCGCCTGGCTGAGCTTCAGCGCCTCGGGCTTCGCGATGCGCGTGGTGGGCGGCAACGCCCGGGCGGCCCGCCTCGTCGGCCTGCCCACCGACCGCCTCATCCTGCTGGCCTGCGCCCTCGGCGGCGCGGCAGCAGGCCTGGCCGGTGCCATCGAAGTAGCGGCCGTGCACACGGCGGCCAACGCCTCGGTGATCGCGGGGCTGGGCTACACGGGCATCCTGGTCAGCTTCGTGGCCCGCCACAACCCCTGGGCCATTCCGCCGGTGGCCGTGCTGTTCGGCGGCTTTGCGGCGGCCGGCAGCCTGCTGCAGCGCCGGCTCGATCTGCCCGACGCCTCGGTGCTGGTGCTGCAGGGCTTCGCCTTCGTCTTCATCCTTGCGGCCGAGGCGCTGCGCGGGCGGCTGTTTGCACTGCGCGCCGTGGCCAGGCGGCCAGCGCCCGTCGCCACGGCCGCCACAGTTCAGGGGGTTGCGTGAGCTTCACCCTCGACGTCATCCCCGATCTGCTGCTCGCCGTCGTCGGCGGCGCATTGCGCGTGGGCACGCCCTTCCTTTTCGTCAGCCTCGGCGAGTGCCTGACCGAGAAGAGCGGCCGCATCAACCTCGGCCTCGAAGGCGTGCTCGTCTTCAGCGCCATGGCCGGCTTCGGCGGCGCCTACCTCAGCGGCTCGCCGTGGCTGGGCGTGCTGGCGGCCAGCGGCTGCGGCGCGTTGCTGGCGCTGCTGCACGGGCTGCTGTGCTCGCTGCCGCGCGTGTCCGACATCGCCACCGGTATCGCGCTGATGCTGCTGGGCGCCGGCCTGGCCTTCTATCTGGGCAAGCCGCTGATCCAGCCGCAGGCGCCGCAGATCCCGTCGCTGCCGCTGGGCGCCTGGAGCGACTCGTCGGCCGTGCAGACCGCGTTGTCGGTCAACGCCCTCTTCCCCATCGGCGTGGTGCTGGCCGCGCTGCTGGCCTGGGGCTTCAAGAACACGCGCTGGGGGCTGGTCGTGCGCATGGCCGGCGACAGCAGCGATGCCGCACGGGCGCTGGGCTACTCGGTCAACGGCGTGCGCATCGCCGCGACCACGGTGGGCGGCGCCATTGCCGGCCTGGGCGGGGCGTCGCTGTCGCTGTACTACCCCGGCAGCTGGAACGAAGGCCTGTCCAGCGGCCAGGGCCTGATCGCCGTGGCCCTGGTCATCTTCGCGCGCTGGCGCCCCTGGCGCTGCCTGGGCGCGGCGCTGCTGTTCGGCGGCGCGGGCGCCATCGGCCCGGCGCTGCAGAGCGTGGGCGTCAGCGGCGGCTACTACCTGTTCAACGCCATGCCCTATGCGCTGACCCTGCTCATCCTCGTGGCCACCTGCACGCCGAGCCAAGCCCTCAAAGGCGCGCCGGCCGAGCTCGGTGTGTCCCGTTGAACCGAAGGATCCCGACCATGCCGACCCTGCGCTCCAAACCGTACGCCTGGCCCTTCGACGGCAACATCAGCCCGACCAACACGGCGCTGGTCATCATCGACATGCAGACCGACTTCTGCGGCATCGGCGGCTATGTCGACAAGATGGGCTACGACCTCTCGCTGACGCGCGCGCCCATTGCACCGCTGCAGGTGCTGCTGGCCGCCGCGCGCGGCAAGGGCATGTACGTCATCCACACCCGCGAAGGCCACCGCCCGGACCTCGCCGACCTGCCGGCCAACAAGCTGTGGCGCTCGCGGCAGATCGGCACCGAGGGCCGCGGCATCGGCGACGCCGGCCCCTGCGGCCGCATCCTCGTGCGCGGCGAGCCGGGCTGGGACATCATTCCCGAGCTCTACCCCGTCGACGGCGAGCCCATCATCGACAAGCCCGGCAAGGGCAGCTTCTGCGCGACCGACCTGGAGCTGATCCTGCATACGCGCGGCATCCGCAACCTCATCCTGACCGGCATCACGACGGACGTGTGCGTGCACACCACCATGCGCGAGGCCAACGACCGCGGCTTCGAGTGCCTGATGCTGTCGGACTGCACCGGCGCCACCGACCCCGGCAACCACGCGGCCGCGCTGAACATGATCCAGATGCAGGGCGGCGTGTTCGGCGCCGTGGCCGACTCGGCCGCCGTGCTCGAGCTGCTGGCGGAGTTCTAAACCATGCACGCCCTGCAGCTCGAGACCTACCGGCTCAGCAAGCGCTTCGGCAGCTTCACGGCGCTGGACGACGTCTCCCTCACCGTGCGGCCCGGCACCGTACACGCGCTACTGGGTGAGAACGGCGCCGGCAAAAGCACGCTGGTGAAGGCCATCGTCGGCTACCACCGCCCCGACGACGGTGCCGTGCTGGTGGATGGCCGCGAGCGCGAGATCGCCTCGCCCGTCGTGGCCCGCGACCTCGGCCTGGGCATGGTCTACCAGCACTTCACTGTCGTGCCCGGCATGAGCGTCGCCGAGAACCTGCTGCTGGCGCGCGGCCACCTGCCCATGGTCGTGGACTGGAAGGCCGCCCGTGCCGAGCTGCAAGCCTTCATGGACACGGCGCCCTTTCGCCTGCCGCTGGACGCCTGGCCCGGCGAGCTGTCCGCCGGCGAGAGGCAGAAGCTAGAAATCCTCAAACAGCTGTTCCTCAAGCCGCGCCTGCTCATCCTCGACGAACCGACCTCAGTGCTGACGCCGCAGGAGGCCGACGAGGTGCTGGGCGCGCTGCGCGAGCAGGCGCACGCCATGGCCTGCTCGGTGCTGATGATCACGCACAAGTTCCGCGAGGTGATGGCCTATGCCGACGATGTCAGCGTCTTGCGCAAGGGCGCGCTGGCGGCCACCGGCGCGGTGGCCGACTGCACGCCCGACAGCCTGGCCACCGCGATGGTGGGCGAGGGCCGCAGCGCGGTCATGAGTCCGGCATGGGTGCGCGAAGCCCGCCCGGCCGGCGAGATCAAGCTCGCCATCGAGGCTTTGGACGTGATGGGTGACCGCGGCGAGCCCGCCGTGCGCGCGCTGAGCCTGGCCGTGCGGCGCGGCGAAATCGTCGGCATCGCCGGCGTCAGCGGCAACGGCCAGCGCGAGCTGATGCAGGCCCTCGTCGGCCAGCGCACGCGCCTCGCCGGCCGCGTGATGGTGGACGGCCAGCCCTTCCTGGCCCGCCGCGCCGAGAACCGCGCCCGCAAGGTGCGCAGCCTGCCCGAAGAGCCGCTGGCCAATGCCTGCGTTGGGGCGCTGAGCGTGGCGCAGAACATGGCGCTGCGCAGCTTCGACGAAACACCCTGGGCGCGCGGCGGCCTGGTGCGCTGGGGCGCGCTGCGCCAGCGTGCCCGCGAGTGGATCGCCGAGTACGGCGTCAAGACCCAGGGCGAGCGCGCCGCCATCCGCACGCTGTCGGGCGGCAACGTGCAGCGCGCGGTGCTGGCCCGCGAGCTGGCCGGCGAGTCCGAGCTGCTGCTGGTCAGCAACCCCGTCTTCGGCTTGGACTTCGCCGCCGTCGCCGAGATCCATGGCCGCCTGACGGCCGCGCGCAACCGCGGCGCGGCCGTGCTGCTGGTCAGCGAGGACCTGGACGAACTGCTGGCGCTGGCCGACCGCATCGTCGTCATGAGCGAAGGCCGCATCGTGCACGACGTGGCCGCCGCCGAGGCCACGCGCCAGTCGCTGGGCGCCTTCATGGGCGGCAAGGGGCACGCATGAATATGCTGCTCACGCTCGCCGATGCGGCGCCCTTTCCCTACACCTTCAACCCGGCGCACACGGCGCTCGTCGTCATCGACATGCAGCGCGACTTCATCGAGCCCGGCGGCTTCGGCGCGAGCCTGGGCAACGACGCGACGCGGCTGCAGGCCATCGTGCCCACCGTGCGCCGCATGCTGGACGCCTGGCGCGCCATCGGGGGCCTGGTGCTGCACACGCGGGAGGCCCACCGCCCTGACCTCAGCGACTGCCCGCCGGCCAAGCGCCTGCGCGGCCAGCCCTCGCTGCGCATCGGCGACGTCGGGCCCATGGGCCGCGTCCTCATCGCCGGCGAGCCCGGTGTCGAGATCATTCCCGAGCTGGCGCCGCTGCCGGGCGAATTGGTCGTCGACAAACCCGGCAAGGGCATGTTCTACGGCACGCCGGTCGACGACTTGCTGCGCGAGCGCGGCATCACCCACCTGCTCTTCATGGGCGTGACCACCGAGGTCTGCGTGCAGACGTCGATGCGCGAAGCCAACGACCGTGGCTACGAGTGCCTGCTGATCGAGGACGGCTCCGCCAGCTACTTCCCCGAGTTCAAGGCCGCCGCGCTGGCCATGCTGACGGCGCAGGGCGCCATCGTCGGCTGGGCGGCGCGGTCGGCCGCGGTCATCGAGGCGATCACATGACTGAAGTCCTGCACACCGTCGCCGACTGGCAGGCCGCCTATGCCGCCGGGGCCAGCCCCTACGCGCTGCTGACCGAGCTGCTGGATCGGCTGGACCCCGCCGACCCGGCCTGGATCCACCGCTGCACGCCCGAGCAGCTCGTCGCCCAGCTCGCTGTGCTGCCGCAGCGCGGCGCCGCCACGCCGCTGTGGGGTGTACCGCTGGCGGTGAAGGACAACATCGACGTGGCCGGCATGCCCACCACGGCCGCCTGCCCGGCGTTCGCCCACCTGCCCGAGCACTCCGCCACCTGCGTGCAGCGCCTGCAGGCGGCCGGTGCCATCGTCGTGGGCAAGACCAACCTCGACCAGTTCGCCACCGGCCTGGTCGGCACGCGCTCACCCTACGGCGAGGTGCCCAACAGCTTTGCGCCGGCCTACGTGAGCGGCGGCTCCAGCTCGGGCTCGGCCTCGGCCGTGGCGCGCGGCCTGGTGCCGCTGGCCCTGGGCACCGACACCGCCGGCTCCGGCCGCGTGCCCGCCGGCTTCAACCACCTCGTCGGTCTCAAGCCCACGCCGGGCAGCCTGCCCATGCGCGGCGTGCTGCCGGCCTGCCGCACGCTGGACGTGGTGAGCGTGTTCGCGCTGACCGTGGCCGACGCGGCGCTGGCCTTCTCGCTGTTCGAGGGCGCCGAAGCCGACGAAGCGCGCTTCAACGTCGCCGATCCACGTGCGCCATGGCTGGGCGGCTCACGCACGGTGCTGCGCCTGGGTGTGCCGCTGGAGCCTGGCTGCGATGCCGCTCTAGGCTGGCCGGCCGCCTTCGAGGCCGCGCAGGACCGCGCCCGCGCGCTCGGCGCCGAGCTGGTGCCGCTGGACTTCGAGCTGCTCTTTGAGGTGGCCAAGCTGCTCTACGAGGGGCCCTGGGTGGCCGAGCGCCTCAGCGTCGTCGACACGCTGCTCGCCGACCACCCCGAAGCCTTCGACCCGACCGTGGCCCAGGTCATCGCCAAGGGCCGCGACCAGGACGCGGTGGCCGCCTTCCGTGGCCGCTACGAACTAGAGAGCCTGCGCGCCGAACTGCAAAGCCTGTGGCGGCAGGTCGATGGGCTGCTCGTGCCGACAGCCACCACCTGCCCGACACGCGCCGCCGTGGCCCAAGCGCCGGTGCTGCGCAACAGCGAGCTGGGCCGCTACACCAACTTCGTCAACCTGCTCGGCTGGTCGGCCCTCGCGCTGCCGTGCAGCCTGCCCGACGCTGCATCGGCGCTGCCCTTCGGCATCACGCTGATCGCCCCCGGCGGGGCCGACGCGGCGCTGGTGGACTTCGGGCTGCGCTGGGAGGCCGCCGGCCCCGCGCTGCTGGGCGCCGGCCTGCGTGAGGCCCGCCCGGCCGACCGCCGCCTGCAAGCCCTGCCCCGCGCCGAACCGACGCTGCTGCTGGCCGTCGTCGGCGCCCATCTGCAAGGCCTGCCGCTGCACGGCCAGCTGCAGGAGCGCGGCGCGCGGCTGCAGGCGCGCACGCAGACGGCGCCGCGCTATCGCCTGCATGCGCTGCCGGGCACCGTGCCGCCCAAGCCGGGCCTGGCGCGCGTGCCAGACGGCGAGACCGGTCATGCCATCGAGGTCGAGGTCTACGAGCTGCCGGTCGCCAGCGTCGGCTCGTTGCTCGCGCTGATCCCGCCACCACTGGGCCTGGGCAATCTGGAGCTGGCCGACGGCCGCTGGGTCAAGGGCTTCATCTGCGAAGGCACTGCGCTGCTGGGCGCACCCGACATCAGCCAGCACGGCGGATGGCGCGCCTTCCTCGCCGCGCCATGATGGACCCGCACCATTTCGACGAACCGGCCGTGCTGGCCGAACTCGGCACCGTGTTCCAGGCCTACGAACTGGCGCTGATGGGCAATGACGTTGCCGCGCTCAACGCCTTCTTCTGGCAGGACCCGCGCGTCACGCGCTACGGCATTGCCGACCGCCAATGGGGCATCGCCGAGCTTGAGGCCTACCGCGCCGCCACGCCCGCACCGGCCTTCACGCGGCGGCTGGAGCACCTGCGCCTGCATGCCTTCGGGCCCGACATGGCGGTGGCCCAGGTCGAGTTCGTGCGCAGCGACACGCCGCTGCGCGGCTTCCAGACGCAAACCTGGGTGCGGCTGCCCGATGGGTGGCGCATCGTCGCCGCCCACGTCAGCATGATCCCGCTCGGCTGCGGCATGCCAACAATCGTGGCGCCCGAGATTCCCGCGACCTTGCCGTGACCCAGCCCGCCCCCACCCCGCCCGCCGAAGCCCTGAACCTGGCCGACCAGGCCTATGTGCGGCTCAAGCAGATGATCTTTGATTTTGCGCTGATGCCGGGCGACCGGGTCTCCGAGACCGAGCTGGCGCAGCGCATCGTCGTCAGCCGCACGCCACTGCGCACCGCGCTGCAGCGGCTGGAGCGCGAGGGCTTCCTGCAGCTGCTGCCGCGCCTGGGCTGGCAGGTCGCGCCGCTGGACTTCGACGTGATGGACGAGCTCTATGACCTGCGCACCCTCATCGAGTGCGAGGCCGCGCGCCATCTCTGCGAGCGCGAGCAACGGCCTGAACTGCAGCAACTGGCCGACATCTGGCTGGTGCCGCCCGCCGAGCGGCTGGCCGATGCCGCAGAGGTCGGCGCGCTGGACGAGCGCTTCCACGCGCTGCTGGTGCAGGGCAGCGGCAACCGCGAGATGGTCCGCGTGCACAAGGAAATCACCGAACGCATCCGCATCATCCGGCGGCTGGACTTCACCAAACCAGCGCGTGTCGATGCGACCTACGACGAGCATGCCCGCATCCTGCGCACCATCACGCGGCGTCGCACCGATGAAGCCCAGCGCCTGCTGCGCGCACACATCCAGCAGAGCAAGCTCGAAGTGCGGCACATCACTCTGGACATGCTTTACCGCGCCAGGCGGAGCAGTTGATGTGGCGCGCGCCTGATGGCATTCGGTGGCACATGAATTGCACGGGTCCGTCATGCCGGTTCGTGCGACCGGCCGTGGCGATCCCGGCCTCCAAGAGTCATTTCACGCGTCCTTCATCCACCCCCTAGGAGCTTTGCCTTGAAACCCACCGCACGCCTGCTTTGCACCGTCCTCGCCGCCCTCGCCGCCGGCGCTACCCAGGCCGCCGACTGGGCCGACACCTCCATCGGCTACCGCTACGGCACCAAGTTCGGCGAGCCCTTCGGCACGAACGACATCCACAAGAACATCCTCGACCTCAACCATGCCAGCGGCTACGCCTACGGCACCAACTTCTTCAACGTCGACCTGCTGCTGTCCGACAAGCGCGACCCGTCCAGCCCCAACTCCGGCAGCGGCGCCAGCGAGGTCTACATCGTCTACCGGCACACGCTGGACTTCGGCAAGATCACCGGCAGCCCCATCGCCTTCGGCCCTGTTCGCGGCGTGGGCCTCACCGCCGGTTTCGATGCCAACGTGAAGGTGGATGCCGGCTACAACTCGCGCAAGCAGATGCTCGTGCTCGGCCCCACGCTGATGATGGACGTGCCCGGGTTCCTCAACGTCAGCCTGCTGCTGCTGAAGGAAAGCAACGCGCCGTACAACAAGTTCAGCGGCACGGCGACGCCACGCTACGACTACAAGAGCCATGTGATGCTGACGGCCGCCTGGGGCATCCCGCTGGGCAAACTGCCCTTGGCCTTCGAAGGCTTCGCCAACTACATCGCCAGCAAGGGCACCGACGAGTTCGGCGGCGCGACAGGACCCGAGACCAACTTCGACGGCCAGGTCATGTACGACGTCGGCGCGGGCGCCGGTGCGGCACCGGGCAAGTTCAAGGTGGGCATCGAGTACCAGTACTGGCGCAACAAGTTCGGCAACCCGTACAAGGGTCCGGCCGGCAGCGGCGCCTTTGCGAAGACGCCGATGATCAGGGCCGAGTACCACTTCTGATCACGAGTCCATGCCCCGCCTGGAACTAGTCGGCATCACCAAGCAGTACCCCGGCGTGCGTGCCAACGACGGCATCCACCTCAAGGTGGCGCCGGGCCAGATCCACGCCGTGCTCGGCGAGAACGGTGCCGGCAAGTCGACGCTGATGAAGATCATCTACGGCGCCACGAAGCCGGACGCCGGGCAGATCGCCTGGAACGGCCGCGAGGTCGACGTGGCCAGCCCCGCCCAGGCGCGGGCGCTGGGCATCAGCATGGTCTACCAGCACTTCTCGCTGTTCGACACGCTGACCGCTGCCGAGAACATCTGGCTGGGGCTGGACAAGTCCCGCTCGCTCGCTGAGGTGGCCGAGCAGACACGCGCCGTGTCGGCCGAATACGGCCTGCCGGTGGACCCGGCCCGGCCGGTGCACACGCTCAGCGTCGGCGAGCGTCAGCGCGTCGAGATCGTGCGCGCGCTACTCACCCGGCCGCAGCTGCTGATCCTGGACGAGCCCACGTCGGTGCTGACGCCGCAGGCGGTCGAGAGCCTGTTCGTCACGCTGCGCCAGTTGAGCAACGAGGGCTGCTCCATTCTCTACATCAGCCACAAGCTGGGCGAGATCCGGGCGCTGTGCGACCACTGCACGGTGCTGCGCGGCGGCCGCGTCGTCGGCGAGGTGGACCCGCGCGAGGAGAGCAATGCCAGCCTGTCGCGGCTGATGATCGGCGCCGATGCGCCGGTACTCACCCCGCGCGAAGGCCGCGCTGGTGCCTCGGTGCTGCGCGTGCAGGCGCTCGCGCTGGAACAGCTGGACCCCTTCGGCGTCACGCTGAAGGACATCGGCTTCGCCGTCTGTGCCGGCGAGATCGTCGGCGTGGCCGGCGTGTCGGGCAATGGCCAACAGGAGCTGCTCGCGGCGCTGTCGGGCGAGGACCCGCGCGCGCCGGCCGGCAGCATCAAGCTTTTCGATCAGGACATCGCCCAGGCCCCGCCGGGCAAGCGCCGCGCTGCCGGGCTGCACTTCGTGCCGGAGGAGCGCCTGGGCCGCGGCGCGGTGCCGACGCTGTCGCTGGCGATGAACACGCTGCTGACGCGCACCGAAGCAGTGGCGGCCGGCGGCTGGATATGCACCGGCGAGGCGCGCCGGCTGGCGGGGCGCCTCATCGAGGGCTTCCGTGTCAAGGCCTCGGGACCGGACGCGGTGGCCCGCACGCTGTCGGGCGGCAACCTGCAGAAGTTCATCGTCGGCCGCGAGATCGATGCCAACCCCAGGCTGCTGATCGTGGCCCAGCCGACCTGGGGCGTGGACGTCGGCGCCGCGGCGCAGATCCGCGGCGAGCTGCTGCGGCTGCGCAACCAGGGCTGCGCGCTGCTCGTCTTCAGCGAGGAGCTGGACGAGTTGTTCGAGATCTGCGACCGGCTGCACGTCATCGCCGACGGCCGGCTGTCGCCATCGGTGCGCACGCCCGAGGCCACGCGCGAGCAGGTCGGCGAATGGATGTCCGGGCTGTGGCCCACCGGAGCCGAGGTCGCCGATGTTCAAGCTTGAACCGCGTGCACAGACCTCGCTCGCCATCGCGGTGGCCGCGCCCGTGCTGGCGCTGGCCATCACGGTGCTGATCGGCATCGTGCTGTTCACCGCGCTGGGCAAGGATCCGCTGCAGGCGCTGTACCTGTTCTTCGTCGAGCCGCTGAAGAACGGCCGCGCGCTGTCGGAGCTCAGCGTCAAGGCCGTGCCGCTGGCGCTGATCGCGCTCGGCCTGGCGGTGTGCTTTCGCGCCAACATCTGGAACATCGGCGCCGAGGGCCAGTTCGTGCTCGGCGCCTTGGGCGCCGGCTGGGTGGCCATGCAGGCGGGGCCGGGCACGTCGGCCTGGTTCGTCGTGCCGGTGCTGCTGGGCGGCATCGTCGGCGGCATGCTGTGGGCGGGCGCTGTCGCGCTGCTGCGCGACCGCTTCAACACCAACGAGATCCTCGTCAGCCTGATGCTGGTCTATGTCGCCACGCTGCTGCTGAACTACCTCGTCTACGGCCCCTGGAAAGACCCGAACGGCTACAACTTCCCGCAGACGGTGCTGTTCGAGGCGTCGACGCGCCTGCCGCGCCTGGTGCCGGGCCTGCGCATGAACGCGGGCGTCGTCATCGCGCTGGTCGCCGTGGTGGCCGTCGCGCTGTTCCAGTTCCGCACCTATCGCGGCTATGCGCTGACCGTCGGCGGCATCGCGCCGGCGGCCGCACGCTATGCCGGCTTCTCGTCGCGCAGCGCGCTGTGGACGGCGCTGCTGCTGTCGGGCGGCATGGCCGGCTTGGCGGGCGCGCTGGAGGTGGCCGGGCCGCTGGGGCAGCTCACGCCCTATGTGCCGGTGGGCTACGGCTTCGCGGCCATCATCGTCGCCTTCGTCGGCCGGCTGCATCCGGTGGGTATCGTCTTCTCGGCCGTGCTGATGAGCATGTTCTACATCGGCGGCGAATTGGCCCAGAGCCGCCTGGGCTTGCCCAAGGCGCTGACCAGCGTGTTCCAGGGCCTGCTGCTGTTCACGCTGCTGGCCTGCGATCACGGGCTGCAATACCGCATGCGCTGGGTGGCGGCGGCCAGGGCGAGGGCCGCGGCATGAACGAGATCGCCCTCCTCATCGCCGCGACGCTGAGCGCCGGCACGGTGCTGGCCATTGCCGGATTGGGTCTGCTGATCAACGAACGCGCCGGCATCGTCAACCTCGGCGCCGAGGGCCTGATGCTGGTGGCCGCCATCGCCGGCTTCGCCACCGGCGTGCACACCGGCTCTGATGTGCTGGGCTTCATCGCCGGCATGGCCGCGGGCGCCGTGATGTCGCTGTTCTTCGGGCTGCTGGTGATCTGGCTGAACACCAACCAGTACGCCACCGGCCTGGCGCTCAGCCTGTTCGGCGCCGGCTTCTCGGCCTTCGTCGGCATCGAGTACACGCAGCAGCGGCTCACGGCGCGCGAGCCATGGGCCGTTCCCTTTCTGTCCGACCTGCCGCTGCTGGGCAAGGCGCTGTTCGCCCATCACCCGATGGTCTACGTCGCGATGGCGCTGGTCGTGGCGCTGCACTTCTTCCTCTACCGCAGCCGCGCCGGCCTGGTGCTGCGCGCGGTGGGCGAGTCACCCGAATCCGCCCATGCGCTGGGCTATCCGGTGCGCAGCATCCGTCTGGCCGCCGTGGCCGCGGGCGGCGCGCTGTGTGGCCTGGCCGGTGCCTACCTGTCGCTGATCTACACGCCGCTGTGGGTCGAGGGCATGGTGGCCGGCAAGGGCTGGATCGCGCTCGCGCTGACCACCTTCGCCACCTGGCGGCCGGCCCGCGTGCTGCTGGGCGCCTATCTGTTCGGCGGCGTGACCATGCTGCAGTTCCACCTGCAGAGCGAGGGCATCGACATCCCGACGCACTGGCTCAGCATGCTGCCCTATCTCGCCACCATCGCCGTGCTGGTGCTGATCTCGCGCAACCCGGCGTGGATCAAGGCCAACATGCCCGCGTCGCTCGGCAAACCGTTCAAACCCGGCCATTGAATCCAACCCCCACCCTTCAGGAGCCCGCATGACATCTCTCGCCACTCGCCGGACCTTCGCGCTCGCTGCGCTGGCCACCGCCGCCGCGCTCACCGCCTGCTCGAAGAAGGAGGAGGCGCCGCCGGCACCGGCCGCGTCCGCCGCGGCGGCCAAGCCCGAACCGCTGAAGATCGCCTTCGCCTACGTCGGCCCGGTGGGCGACGGCGGCTGGACCTTCGCCCACGACAACGCCCGCAAGGCGCTGGAGAAGGAGTTCGGCGACAAGATCGTCACCACCTTCGTCGAGAAGGTGCCCGAGGCGGCCGACGCCGAGCGCGTCTTCAACGACCTCGTCGGCCAGGGCAACAAGCTGGTCTTCGGCACGACCTTCGGCTACATGGAGCCCATGCTCAAGGTCGCGGCCGAGCACAAGGACGTGAAGTTCGAGCACGCTACCGGCTACAAGACGGCCGAGAACCTGCGCACCTACGACAGCCGCACCTATGAGGGCGCCTACCTGGCCGGCGTCATCGCCGGGTCCATGACCAAGACCAACACCCTCGGCGTGGTCGGCTCCATCCCCATCCCCGAGGTCATCCGCAACATCAACAGCTTCACGCTGGGCGCGCAGAGCGTGAACCCCAAGGTCAAGACCAAGGTGGTCTGGGTCAACGAGTGGTTCGACCCGCCTAAGGAAACCGAGGCCGCCACCGCGCTGATCAACGGCGGCGCCGACGTGCTGATGCAGAACACCGACTCCGCCGCCGTGCTCAAGACCGCCGAGGAGAAGGGCAAGCGCGCCTTCGGCTGGGACTCCGACATGAAGGCCTACGGACCCAAGGCCCACCTGGGCTCGGCCGTCATCAACTGGGCGCCGTACTACATCAAGGCCACGCACGACGCGCTGGACGGCAAGTGGGCCACCGGCAAGGCCTGGTGGGGCGTGAAGGAAGGTGCCATCGACATGGTCTCCATCGCCGACGACGTGCCGGCCGAGGTCAAGGCCAAGGTCGAGCAGGTCAAGGCCGGTTTGAAAGACGGCAGCTTCTCGATCTGGAAGGGTCCGCTGGTGGACAACACCGGCAAGGAAGTGCTGGCCAAGGATGCCGTCGCCGACGATGCCTTCCTGGGGGGCATCAAGTTCTTCGTCAAGGGCGTTGAAGGCAAGGTCCCTGGCGCGAAATGAAGCCCCTCGACCAAGGTGTACCTTGGTCGGTCCCCCGAGGGGACGGCGATGCTTGCCGGATCGACCGGCAGCACATCGCGAGAGGGCCGGCTTGGGGGCGGCCCGGCGCTCGGCCCACAAGGACACTACGGCCATGATTACTGAGATCGACTTCGACCGCATCCCGCGCTCGGCACTGCCCGGCCTGCTGGCTCGCGCCCCCAAGGCCGAGCTGCACATCCACATCGAGGGCTCGCTCGAGCCCGAGCTGATCTTTGCGCTGGCAGCGCGCAATGGCGTGGCGCTGCCTTACGACAGCGTCGAGGCGCTGCGCGCGGCCTACGCCTTCACCGACCTGCAGAGCTTCCTGGACATCTACTACGCCGGCGCCAGCGTGCTGCTGCACGAGCAGGACTTCTACGACATGGCCTGGGCCTACTTCGAGAAGGCGGCCCGCGACCACGTCGTCCATGCCGAACTGTTCTTTGACCCGCAGACGCACACGGCGCGCGGCGTGGCCATCGGCACCGTCATCGAAGGCCTGTCGCGTGCCTGCGTCGACGCGCAGGCACGCCTGGGCGTCAGCGGCGCGCTGATCCTGTGCTTCCTGCGCCATCTCAGCGAAGAAGACGCCCTCGCCACGCTGGACGAGGCGCTGCCCTACCGCGCGCACTTCATCGGCGTCGGCCTGGACAGCTCGGAGCGCGATCACCCGCCGAGCAAGTTCGCACGCGTGTTCGCGCGCTGCGGCGAACTCGGCCTGCACCGCGTGGCCCATGCCGGCGAGGAGGGGCCACCCGCCTACATCGAAGAGGCGCTGGACCTGCTGAAGGTCGAGCGCATCGACCACGGCGTGCGCGCCATCGAAAGCCCCGCGCTGATGCAGCGCCTGGCGCGCGAGCGCATGCCGCTGACGGTCTGCCCGCTGTCCAACGTGAAGCTCTGCGTCGTGGCCAATCTTGCCGAGCACCCGTTGCCGCAGCTGCTTGCCGCTGGCCTGGCCGTGACCGTCAACTCCGATGACCCCGCCTATTTTGGTGGCTACTTGAACCAGAACCTGCAGGAGCTGTTCGACGCCCAGCCCAACTGCGGTGCGCGAGAGCTGTATCAGCTCGCACGCAACAGCCTCGAAGCAAGCTTTGCCTCTTCCCAGTGCCAAGCCGCTTGGGTCTCAGCGCTGGACACCCAGTTCCGGCAGGCGGCCGCAGCGCCGGCCGCACTGACGCGCTCAGATTGAACCGGACAGGTATTTGATGCGCCGCCCGCGGGCAGGCCGTCGGAGACAAGGTCCACGCCCCATACCTCTTTGAGGCCTCGGCACTCGTGCAACGGCACGCGCTCGAGCTTCAGGCACTGCCTGCCGCGGTGCTTGCGCACCGAAAGGTCGGCCAGCTTGTAGAGCCGGTAACGCGCTTGTCGTTGATCTGCGTGCCTGCGGCATGCGGCAGATCGCCGATGCGGCGGTAACCAAGGCGTCGTCTCTCATGGGCCAACTCGTAGTGGCACGCGTCGTAGATCGGCGCTGGCGATGGTGCGCTGCCTGCACTCGGCCTGGCGGGGGCCGGTTCGAAGTCCCATAACGCGCCTGGATGGCAAGACCTAGGACCGCGCAGTCCGTCAGTCAAGTTGAGGATGCAGCGCCGCCGCCGTCACCCTCTAATCGCCGCCGGGGCAACGGGTCTTGTCTACACGGGGCTTGCGCCTTGCTGCTCACACGCACCGTGCTGCTAAGGCCCGATGCAACCGATGTACGTTGACCGAGGAGGTCGAGATGGCAGAGATGGTAATTCCCGGCACCTATATCGAGGAACGCACCGAGGGCCTGATCTCGGCCGGTGGCGTCACGACCGGTGTCGTCGCAGTCATCGGCACGGCCAGCTCGGGGCCGATCGGCACGCCGGTCACGCTGGCATCGCTGTCGGACGCCAGCGACCTGTTCGGCGCGCCCGACAATTTCAGCGTGCCGAGCGACGGCAGCAACCCGCTGACGCTGACCCGCGCGCTGCAGCTGGTCTACGGCAACGGCGCCTCGACCGTCATCGCCGTGCGCGTGGCCAGCCCACGCGCTGCCGCCGCGCAGTACGCGCTGAAAGATGCGGCTGACCATACCGTCGCCGTGCTGACCGCCGCCACGCCGGGCACCTGGGGCAACAACATCCAGGTCGCCGTCACCCAAGCCAAGACGCCGGCGCGCATCAACGGAGAGCGCCAGACCAGCGGCTTCGCCGCGTTGAAGTACCACAGCGTGCAACCCGGCCCGCAGAACCGGCTGCAGGTCGTTCGCGGCGACACGCGACGCGTCGACAACTTCGACCTTGACTACAAATACGTCACCCGCAACGAGACCGTCG
The DNA here is from genome assembly GCA_019509985.1 of Burkholderiales bacterium. Taxonomy (GTDB): domain Bacteria; phylum Pseudomonadota; class Gammaproteobacteria; order Burkholderiales; family Burkholderiaceae_C; genus Pelomonas. The sequence goes on from JAEKLF010000039.1 coordinate 24,425, forward strand.
CCAAGAACAGCGGCGGCGGCTTCCAACTGGCCAACGCGCCCGCTGCGGTGGTCGCGGCGATCAATTCCATCGTCGTGCTCGACGGCACTGGCGCGCCGGTGCGCGCCTATGGTGCCAACACACCCGCCGGCGTCACGCCCGGCACCATCCTCTACGACATCACCGCCACGCCGGGCGCTGGCGAGGTTCGCATCAATGCCGCTACCGGCGAGTTGACTTTCGCGGCCGCGCAGGTGCCGGCCGCCGGGCAAAGCGTCGTCGCGACCTACGGCGTTGACCACGCGCCACCGACCGCCGGCCACGTGCTCATCACGGTCTGGAACGGCCAGCTCGACTTCGCCGCCGGCGAGGGCCCGCGCGCCGTGGCCGGCGACGTGCTCAGCGCCAGCTACTCGGTCGAGCCGGCCGACAGCGTGCAGGTGAACCTCAGCTGGGGGCAGGTCAAGGAAACCTACGTCGTGCCCGACGGCAACTCGCTGGCCGCCACGGCCGCCGCATCCAGCCTGGTCAGCGTGGCCGCCGACGCGGGCTTCGGCAATGCGCGCCCCGCCACCGGCGTCAACGCCTATTTCGGCACCGGCAGCAACCTCGGCGGCGCCGACGGCGCCGACGCCGGCTCGGATGAATACGCTGCCGGCCTGGACGCGATCTCCAACCAGCTCGTCAACATCGTCGTGCTGGCCGGCCAGGATTCCGCCGGCATGGGCTCCATCCTCGTCGACCACCTGCTGGCCACCGAGCAGGTCGACCTCGAGCGCATCGGCGTCATCGGCGCGCCGGGTGCCACGGTGGCCGACTTCCTCGGCCACAAGGTGGCCGAGGCGCGCATCGTGCTGGCCGCACCCGGCATCCGCCAGCCCGACGGCACGACGCTGCCCCCGGCCTACACCGCCGCTGCAGTGGCCGGCCTGATCTCCTCGCTGCCGGTGCAGATCAGCCTGACCAACAAGGTCATCAACGTGCCCGACCTGACGCTCTACGCCAACCGCGGCCAGCAGGCGCAGCTGATCGAGCGCAACGTGCTGACGCTGATCAACAAAGAAGGCCTGCGCGTGCTCAAGGGCGTCACCACCGAGGGTGTCGGCGAGCCGTTCGCGGCCATCCCGACGCGGCGCATCGTCGACTACGCCAAGTACGGCGTGCGCTCGGCAGCCAACCCCTACATCGGCCGGCTCAACAACGCCCGCGTACGCACAGCGCTGAAGGCCACGCTGGACGCCTTCCTGACCGGCATGGTGCAGGACGAGGCGCTGACGGGTTACACGCTCGACGTCAGCGCCACCCGCGCACAGGAGATCGCCGGCCAGGTCAGCGTCGTGATGACCATCCAGCCGACCTTCAGCATCGACTACATCCGGGTCGTCATGACCCTGCAATGAACTGAGACAGGAGCAGAACCATGGCGAACACCGATGTCCTGCGTGCAATAGACGCCGTCCTGGTGCTCGGCGTCGAGGACACCTCGACGCCGGAGGGCCAGGCCGCCGACGCGCTGGTCTCTCAGTACGACCTGTCCAACGTGGTCGGCCGGCTGACCAACGTCGCCATCGGCATCAGCAGCGACGTGCAGCCCTTCTACGAGATCGGCAATCGCTACCCCACCCACCTGCGCCCGGGCGTCGTGCGCGTCAGCGGCTCAGCGGAGCGCGCCCACGTCAACGGGGCGCTGCTGCGCCTGCTGCTCGGCGACGGTGCGGTCAGCCCGCCCAGCGGGCCAGCCTTCGTGCAGCCGTCGTTCAACCTGATCTCGACGCTGCGCGACCCCAACCACCCGACGCAGTCGAGCAAGATCACGCTGTTCGGTGTCAAGTTCGACCGCTGGAACTACACCATCCCGAGCGACACCTTCGTCATGGAGGCCGTCAGCTTCCAGGCGATGCGCGTGGCCTACGAAGAAACCTGATTGGCGGTTCGGGACCATGAACAGCCTCCCGCGCCAAGCAGCGCCGGCCGATATGCCGGCCGCCACCCAGCTGCTGACGCCGCAAGAGTTGCTGGCCGGCAGCCAGTTGCAGCACGAGGTCGAGATCCCCGCCGCCATACTGCGACCCGGCCAGTACGACGACGTCGAGAGCAGCACTCGCCACATCGTGCGGCTGCGCCCGCTGAAGGTCGCCACGCTGGCGCTGATCTCGCGCGCGGCGCAGGACGACGCCGCACTGGTGCCGCTGCTGATGATCAAGGAAGCGCTGGTCGAACCGCAGCTCGGCTTCGACGAGATTCGCAACCTGCATGCTGGCCTGGTGCAATTCCTGGTCGCCGCAGTGCACCGCGTCTCCGGCATGCAGGCCGACGGCGAAGCCATGCGCGCCGCTGGCGATTCGGCCATCGGCGAAGCGCACCTGCGGCTGGCGCGCCACTACGGCTGGACGCCGTCGCAAGTCGCCGAGTTGACGCCGGGTCAAATGGCGGTCTATCTGTCCGCCCTGCCCGGCCTGGGCGGGCCACCGTGACCCCCGCGCTCGGCTGGGATCCGACGGCGCCGGCGGCCGCGTTGCGGCGCGTCCAGGCGCAGCTGTTGTCCCCCGGCTCGCTGGCGTGGTTCGAACGGCTGGCGCCCGACAGCAGCGATCCGTGGAGCAGCTTCGACGCGCTGATCCGCGCAGCCCTGTCCGGCACGCCGGCACCTGCGCCGGCCGCCGTGACCGCCACGGCGCGCCCGTACACGCCGCACCACGACTGGTCATCGCCTGGGTCGGCGCGCAGGAGCGTCGCGCTGCCGCAGGCAGAGACGTTGGCGCCTTCAGTGGCGACAGGGATCGGACCGGAGCGGCCCACCGCACGCGCCAGCCAGCCCGCGAACACGTCCTTCGCCGCGCTGCGCACCATCCGTGCCGGTGCCTTTGCCAACGCGGTGCCGGCAATGCGCGCCACCGCGACCGACTTCCCTGCCGCCTCTCGACCGGGGGCGGCCGAAGTGCCCGCGCCAGCAGCCGTCGGCAGCGCTGTGCGAGCCCACGGTTTCCGCGCCGGGTCCCCCGCGACGCCTGCTTCGACGCGCGCGCACCAAAGCCCGCAGCCCGTTGCCGTCCGGCCCGCGCAGCCATCCACGCCGACCGGCCTGCCGCACCCCGGCGACGCGACCGCAGCCGAGCAGCCGCCGCGCCCGCCGTCCGCCCGCGTCATCGGCTGGCCTCTGGCTCGGCAGAAGTCCCCGGGTGGCGAACTCCCGACAGAAACCCGTCGCACGCGCGTCGTGGAGGGGCTGCCCGCCTTGCGCAGCCTCATGCAGAGCGCCGTTGCACAAGGCCGGCAGCCCGACGTCATGCCGGCGTTGAACGCACCCGCCGGCACACCGCCGGTCACCGAGCTGGCTGCACCGCCGCTGTCGCGGCAGGCCACGATCGACAGCCTGCCGATGTCACGCCCCTTCGTTGGCGCTGACCCGCTGGCCGAGGAAGCGCTCGTCGACCGCGTCATCGACCGCCTCGACGAACGCCTGCGCGAGCTGAGCATCCGCCACCTCGGCTTCACCGGGGGGCTGGGCACATGAGCCTCGAGATCGCCGGCGTGGTGCTGGACAGGCTCGTCAGCATCGACATCAGCGAAGGCGCCCGCTTCGTGCGGCACGCCGTGCCCGGCCAGGAGGGCGACGCCACGCAGGCGCTGGGCCGCCCCAGCGTGCAGATCCTGCTGCGCGGCATCTTCTACGGCGACGGCGCTGCCGACGACATGAAGACGCTGCGCGACCACCTGCTGGGCCGCGAGCCGGTGGACTTCCTCTGCGAGATCACCGGCCAGGGCTATTTCTCGCAGGTGCTGGTCGAGCGGCTGGACGTCGGCCAGCGCGCCGGCCGGCTCGACGAGTTCGACTTCGAGTGCGCGCTGTGCGAATACGTGCCGCCGCCCCCGCCACCGGCCAGCAGCCCGTTCGGCGACCTGGACGCCGGCCTGCTGGCCGAGGCCGCCGGTGCGATGGACGACATCCAGTCCGCGCTGGCCGCGGTGTCCAGCCTGGGTGACCTGCTCTCCGGCGCGTCGGACTTCGGTAACCCCACGACGCGGCTGCCCGGCATGCTCGACAGCTTCGGCGGCGCCACCGGCAACGCGGCGGGCACCTTGTCGGCCATCGGAGGCTTGCTGTGACCGGCGCCACCACCAGCCTGCCCGACCTGCACGCCGCGCAGGACGCCGCGGCCAACGCACAGACCGGCCTGGCCGGCTTCGTCCACACGGCCACGTCGCTGGCCAGTGGTGGTTCAGATTCGCCGCTGCACGGCCTCACGCAGGCGCTGGGCGGCCTGGAGGGCGCGCTGGACATCGACGTCAGCGGCCTGACGCAGCGCCTGCCAGGCGCGCTGACGACCATCCAGAACGCGCTGCCGGCCGACGCGCTGCGCTTCGTCGAGGAGTTGGACCAGGGCTACCAGCAGCTCAACGACTTCCTGACGCAGAGCCCGCTGATCCAGCAGATCCAGCCCGGCCAGAACCTGGAGCAGACCGCGCTGGCGCTCGTCGAGCAGGTGCTGGCGCAGTTCAGCACCCGGTTGACCCAGCTCGGCAGCTCGCTGATCGACGCCGACACGCTGACGCGAGTTACCGAAGCGTTGACGCTGCTGGAGCAACTGGCCAGCGGCGCCAGCTTGCCGGAGGCCGGCGAGCTGCTCGAGTTCCTCGGCCGCAACCTTGTCGGCGTCGAGCACGACCTGCTGGCCGAGGCGACGACCCACCTCGGCGGCGCACTGGCCTTCACCGAGCCGCTGGGCGCCGCGGCGCTGGAGACGGCCATCGGCCCGGCCCGCGACGCGCTGCTGGCCGCCTTCGGTGCGCTGGCCACGGCCATGCGCAACTTCGACGCGGCCGACGCCGCCGCCTACCCGGCCCTGGAGGCGCTGCTGCAGGCCTGGAGCGCGGCGCTGGACGCCGCCTTCGCCGCCGTCGAGACGAGCTGCAACGCGCTGACCACCGTCGTCGGCGCGCCTGCGTGGGACACGCTGTTCTCGGCCTACGCCACCGTGCTCGCAGCCATCCCGCTCGACGATGTGCCCACCATCGACGACGCCGTCGACGCGATGGCCGGCATGCTGGAGTCGCTGCTGGCGCGGCTGCGCATGAGCCTGTCACCCGAAGAGCTGGCCGGCCAGGTCACGCGCGTGGCCAGCAGCCTGCACGACTTGTTCGCCGATTCCGGCCCGGCCCAGGTGCGGCAGATCATCATCGACTTCATCGGCCGCATTCAGGCAGCCATCGAAGCCGTGCCGACCGAGGAAGTCCGCCAGGCCGTCACCGGCATGCTGGCGCGCGTGAAGCAGGAGCTGGAAGCGCTCGGCATCACCGAGGTGCGCGCCGACATCGAGGCCGGCTTCCAGCACGCCCACGATTTCATCGACCAGAACATCGGCAACGACCTGCTCGGCGGCCTGCAGAGCACGCTGGCCAACGCGCTGGCCCAGTTCAACAACATCCCCATCGCCGAGCTGGGCGAGACGATCGCCGGCGCCGTCGCGCAGGTCGGCTCGCTGATCGACCAGCTGGCCGGTCAGCTGTCCTCGGCGCTCGACGAGTTGAAGGCCTTGCTCGCGCAGCTGGACGGCCTGAGCTTCCAGCCCGTGGCCGACGAGGTCATCGATGAGATCGACGCGCTGAAGGCCAAGCTGGCCGCCATCAACCCGAACTCGCTGTCCGAGGTCGAGAAGGTTGCGCTCCAGGCTGGCCTGGCCATTCTGCGCGCGGTCGACCTCGAATCGATGATCGATGACCAGCTCAAGAGCGGCTTCAAGACCATCGACGACCAGCTCACGCAGGGCGTGCAGACGGTGCTGGACGCGTGGCTCGAATTCCGCCAGCGCATCGGCGGCTTCGACGGCGGCGCGCTGGTGGCGCCGGTCAACGCGCTGCTGGACCAGGTCGGCGGCGCCGTGCAGAGCATCAACGGCACGCGGGTGCTGGCGCCGCTGGACCAACTCGTTGACCAGCTGCTGGCACAGGCCAATCGCCTCTCGCCCGCCGTGCTGCTGGACCCGCTGAAGGCGCCCTACGCGCAGATGATGGCGACGATCAACCGCGCCAACCCCGACGTCTGGGTCGAGCCGCTGCGGCTGCTGAAGACCGAGATCGACAAGCTCGTCGACCTCATCGACATCACACCGCTGCTGACGACGCTGGAAACCAAGGAGCGCGAGCTGTTCGCCCAGGCGCGCCAGGGCCTGGCCGATGCGCTGGACGCCATCCACCTGCCGGCGCCGCTGGACGGCTTCTTCGCCACGATGAAGGCGCTGGTGCTGGGCATCGCCGACGCCGTCTTCGGCGACCCGGACACGGCGATCAAGCAATTCAGCAGCGGCCTGGCCGGCCACATCAAGCCCAGCACGCTGTTCCAGCCGCTGGATCTCGCGTTCGACAAGCTCGTCGGCGCCGTCGACACGCTGCCGCAGGACCAGTTGCTGGCCGCGCTGGAAGGGCTGCGCAGCGGCATCGGCACCGCGCTGCCCGCGCTGAACCCGGCCGGTGTGATGGCCGTGCTGCGGCAGGCGCAGGGCCGGCTCAACGCGCTGTCGCCCACCGCGCTGGCCGGCGTCGTCGCGCTGCCGGCGCTGAGCGTGCAGCTCAGTGCCAGGCTGGACCTCACCGCCGGCAATGACGCACTGAAGGCCTCGCTGCGGGCCAAGCTCAGCCTCTCGACCGCGCCCATCGACATCAACGCCGGCGGCGCCTCGCGCCTGCAAGGCTTGATCGCCGCACAGGCCGGCCTGTCCGCCGCGCTGCGCCAGCGCATCAACGGCCTGGACGCCAGCGGCGCGCAGGCCGCGTGGGCGAGGCTGGACGCCAACCTGTCACGCCTGCTGCCCGACTTCCTGCGCCAGCCGAACCCGCTGACGATGGCCGACGTGCGCGCGGGCCTCGCCGCGCTGCGCCCATCCACGAAGGCGCGCCGCATCGACCTGGCAGTGGACCGTTTCCTGGCCGACCTGGCGCCGCTGCAGGGCGCGCTGGACGGCTCCGTCAACGGCTTCTTCACCGAGATCCGCAACGCCGCGCTGCTGCTGCACCCGGCCGGCCTGCAGGACGCCGTGGCCGGTGTCTACACGGCGCTGCGCAGCAAGCTCGACGTGCTGGACCCCGACTCGCTGGCCGCCGAACTGCGCACCTCGGTGTGGGACCCGCTGACCGACCCGCTGAAGGCCATAGACCCCGCGGCCATCCAGGTGCAGCTCGACGCGCTGTTCCACCAGTTGGTCGACAAGCTCGGCAGCGCCGTGCGCGGCCTGCTCGACCAGCTCAGGACCGCCATCGACGCCTTCCTGGCGCAAGTCCGCGCCGCGCTGGCCCAGGTGCTGGACGCACTGAAGGCACAGTTCGAGCAGATCCTGCAGGACGTGACCGCGCTGCTGGCCAAGCTGGACCAGCTCATCGTCGACGACCTGTTCCACCGCCTGCTGACCTTGCTGGCCAACCTAGAGACCAGCTTCAACCAGCAGCTGGACCGAGTGCGCCATGAGTTCGACGCGATGCTGGACGCGATCCCGCTCGGCTCGTCCAGCGCGGCGGTGGCGGCATGAGGAGCCCGGCGATGCAACCCGCGCTGCAACAGCTCCAGGCCTTCGCGAACGGTCGTCAGGCGGGCCGCGAGACACAGGCCGATGCGGCAGGCTTGCCGCTGCAGGTGCGCGAAGGCGCAGGCTTGAGCGCCTACGGCTGGCGCGGCGGCGAGCTGACGAGCATCACCGAACCGGACGGCACCCGCTTCGACTACCGCTACGGCGAGGACGGCCGGCTGCTGGAGGTGCTGCGCGACGGCGCAACGCAGGTCCGCTACCGCTACGACGCCGTCGGGCGGCTGGCGGCCATCGACCGCGATGCCAACCCGCTGGCGCATGACTACGACGCACAGGGCCGCCTCGTGCGCACCCGCCGTGGCGATGCCGGCAGCTGGCTCTACCGCTGGGCCGGCCAACGCGTCACCGAGGCGCGCAGCGAGCGCGAGGCCAGCCGCTTCGAGCACGACACGGGCGGACGGCTGGTCGGCATCACGCAGACGGTCGACGGCCTGGCGCTGTCGCTGCGCCAGCAGTTCGACGCCGCCGGGCGGCTGGCCAGCATCGACTTCCCCGACTGGGGCCAGCGCATCACCTTTGGTTGGGATACCCGCAATCGGCCCGTGTCGGTCCGCTGGAACGGCGCACCGGTCGTGCGGCTGGGCAGCGACGACGCACGGCGTCTGAGTTGGCAGCAGAGCGCCGACGGCCAGCGCGCTGTGACCTGGCATGAGGCCGGCAGCGGCCGCGCGGTGCGCCAATGGTTCGGCCACCGGCGACAAGTCCTGCGCGAGATCGAGCTGGAGCGCGACGCGCAGTTCAGGCTGGTCCGCGAAGGCGAACGCCGCTACCGCTACGACGCACATGGCCGCCTCGCCGAGGCGGACGGGCACGCCTACCGCTACGACGCCTGCGGCAATGCCGCCGTCGATGCTGAACTCCACTTCGATCGCCACGGCAACGTCGCCAGCGTGCGCCGTGCCGGCGAGGAGCGCGTCTACCGCTACAACGGCGCGCACGAGCTGACGTCGCTGCTGGTCGACGGCGAATGCGTGGCGCACTGCGCCTACGACCACAAGGGCCGGCTCGTTCTGAAGACCGGCCCCGCCGGCGCGGAGCGCTACCTCTACGGCCCGGACGACGCGCTGCTGGCCGTCGCCGACGGGCAGGGTCGGCCCCTGCTGATCGTGCTGCGCCTGCCGACAGGCATCGTCGGCCTCGTCGACTTCCGCCACGACGCGAACGGCCAGGCCCGGACGCTGCTGTGCGACCACGGCGGCAACCTGATCCACGCCGACGTGCCGCTGCGCTACTCGCCCTTCGGCGTCCCGGACTCCGACGGCGAGGCCGGCCTGCCACCGATCTTCCGGGGCCGCCTCTGGCACACGGAGCTCGGCCTGTACCGCATCGGCAGCCGCTGGTATGACCCGCGCCTGGCACGCTTCCTGACGCCCGACAGCCACACCGGCGCACCGGACGACGAACGCCTGGTCAACCCCTTCGTGCCGGCGGTGCGGCAGCGCATGGCACGCGCCCGTTGCCTGGGCGAGTGGCTGCGCGAGCCGGCGCTGCGCAACCGCCACGCCTACTGTTCGAACGACCCCGTCAACCGCTTTGACCCCAACGGCCATTGGAGCTTCGGCGGCGTGCTGCTGTCGCTGCTGGGCGTGCTGTGGACGCTGCCGAACACCGCCTTCGGCCTGGCCATCGAGGTCAGCTGCCTGATCGGCGAGGTGGTGCGCTGGCTGGTCTACGCCGTCACGCTGGGCCACGTCAGCTGGCAGACGCCAGGCTTCGACGTCGCCTCATCGAGCCGGCTGGACGCCTTCGCGCTGGTCTTCAAGGGCGGCTGGATCGGCTCGTTCGAGAGCCTGCTTGGCATCACCTTCGGCAACGTCATCTTCGTCAACGGCGAGTACGAGGAGCACCCGGCATTCAAGGCGCTGCCCGACCCGGTCGCGCCCCCCGCCTACAACGGCACGGTGACCATCCCGAAGGCCCAGGCGCTCTACGAACACGAGCTGCGCCACGTCAACCAGTACAGCTGGTGGGGCCCGTTCTTCCACCTCGGCCTGCCGCTGTTCGGCATCTACGAGTGGGATGTGATCCTGAACGGCTACCAGGACGCAAGCCTCGAAAAAGACGCCCGCGAGCACGGAGGCTTTTGAAATGGCCACCTCCGCACCCCGCTTCTCGTTCACCGCCGGCAGCCTCAGCGCCGACAGCGATGCGCCGGCGTCCGCGCCAATGCGCTTCGTCGTCGAGCGCAGCCTGGAGGTGCCCATCGACTGCCTGCGCGTGGACCTGGGTGCCAGCGGCGGCGCGGCGGTGGGCGATGCGGTGACGCTGGACCTCGGGATCGGCGATGGAGGCGACGGCGGCCTGGAGCGCGTGTTCACCGGCAGCGTCGCCGAGCTGCGCCCGCGCCTGGGCGGCAGCCGCCTCTTCTGCGTCGGCACGATGCTGTCGCTGGTGGACCTGCGCGTGGCGTCGTTCTACCAGCAGACCAGCGCCGGCGACGTCGTGCGCGACCTGCTCGGCCAGGCCGCGCTGGACGCAGGCGAGATCAGCGACGGCGTGACTCTGCCGCGCTACGCCGTCGAGCGCCGCGTCGGCACCCACGCGCAGCTGCGCCGGCTGGCCGAGCGGCTGGGCTTCTCGCTGTTCGCCGACCGGCAAGGCAGGGCTCATTTCAAAGGCTTGGGCGCGGCGGCGTCGCTGGGCAGCGGCGGCATCGGTGGCGTCGGCGGCGCGCTGGCCGGCGCCGCATCGTCGCTGGCCGGCAGCGGCACGACGACGCTCGAGTACGGCAAGCACCTGCTCGCCGCCGACGGCACGCTGCGGCCGGCGCTGGCGCGCACCATCGTCGTCGGCGGCGAGAGCCCGATGTCCGGCCAGGGCGAGGACAAGAGTTTCTGGCTGACGGCCAAGGACAGCGACTACGAGGATTCCTCCGGCAGCGGCGACGACTGGCTGATCGCCGACACCGCCGCGCGCACCAAGGACATGGCTGGCCGCTTCGCCGCCGGCTACGCGGCCAGCTTCGGTCGCCGCACGACGGTCGTGCGTGCCAGCGTGCTGGGTAACGCCACGCTGGAGCTGGGCGATGCCTGGGGCCTGTCCGGCGCGCCGGAGGACGGCCTCAACCGCAGTGGCGTGGTCACCGGGCTGCGCCACCGCTTCGGCGCCCACGAGGGATTCGTCACTGACCTGGTGGTGGCCGTCGAGGAGTCGTCGTCATGATGAACGACTGGCTGGACCTGATCCGCCGCACGGTGCGCGAGGAGCTGGCGCTGCACCGCGGGCCGCAGCTCGGCACCGTGACGGCGATGAGCGCGCACGAGAGCGAGGACGACACGGCCAACTACGAATGCGACGTGCGCCTCAAGCACGACGGGCTGGAGCTCGCCAAGGTGCCGATTTCGGCGCCGCACATCGGCGCCGCCATGCCGCCACGGGTCGGCGATCTGGTGCTCGTCAGCTTCCTCGATCACGACATCCAGCAGCCGCTGGTCACCGGCCGTTTCTACAACGACGGCGATGGCGCCCGCGCGCCGCTGTTCAAGGCCGACGACGTGCTGTTCGAGCAGCGCCTGTCGGACGGCAAGCTCAACCACCTGCGCATGGCCGCCGACGGCAGCATCTTCATCCAGCGCGACGTGACCAAGCCCGAGGACAACAGCGAGTTCAAGGCAGGCGTGCGCATCGACCCCGAGGGGCTGATCGAGCTGAAGTCCGGCGACGACTTCGTGCTGACCATCGACCCGGGCAACGGCAAGGTCTCCATCCTGTCCAAAGACAAGGACCTGGAATTCACCTGCCAAACGCTGACCATCGACGGTGATGTGCACATGAAGAAGAAGCTCACCGTCGACGGCGACGGCAAGATCAGTGGCATCACGATCTCGGGCACGGACATCTCGGGGTAGCAGGCGATGGCGAACATCACGCTCAAAGGCACGCTGAACCTGATGGGCAACCTCACGTTCAAGGGCGACAAGCTGCTCGTCGGCACGGCCGAGGCGCTGGTGCAGGTGACCGCCGGCGACCCGGCCCAGGGCGTTGCGCCGCCGGTCATCCTGCCCCCGCCGCCGGCCAGCCCGATCGCGCCGCAGCCGGATGTCTGGATCATCAACAGCTTCAACCCGACGGTGAAGCAAAAGACCCAGGCCATCGTCGCGCTGGGCATGGCCATGCAGGGCGTGGCGGCGTCGCCGTGGCCGGGCATGGTGCTGCCCAGCAGCGTCAATTCGGGCGTGACGATCAACCACATCCCGATCAACGTCGTCGGCGACCAGGCAGTGATATTCCCGTCGGGCGGCTCGGCCTCCTTCACCAGCAGCGGCCAGTCATGAGTGACGTCACCCTCGCCATCACCGCCCCCACGCACGGCAGCACGCTGAACGCGCCGGTGGCGCTGCGCGGCACGGCGACCGGCAACACGGCCGGCCTGTTCTTCAAGTGGTTCTCGTCGCTGAATGCCAATGCCAACGCCACCCACCCCGAGCTGCTGCCCACCGACTACACGACGGCGTCGCTCGCGGGCGGCCTGACCGCGCTCGCCGAGTTCGGCACGCACACCGTCGTGCTCGCGGCAACCGACCAGCTTGGCATCGCCCTGCCTGCCATCCAGGCCGTCAAGCGCGCCGCGCTGGCCGGCGGCGCACCACCGGCGTCGCCCGCGCCCTGCGTCGTCCACCAGCTCGCCGGCGTAACGCTGCGCACGCCGGCGGCCCCCGGCGCATCCCTGTCCAAGGCCGGTGCCACCATCGAGTTCCTCGCGCCCGGCAACTGGACCGATGCCGGCTACCGTCAGGTCAACGGCATCGCCCTGCACCTGCACCTCGCCCCGGTCAGCGGCGCAACGGTGGCCAACAGCGCCGATGTGCCACTGGACCTGCCCGCCCTGCCCGTCTTCACCGCCGACGCCAAGGTCTGGCTGCGCTACGCCGGCCCGCTGCCGGGCATTCTCGGCGTCGGCGCCCACGTGCTGTCGCTGGTTGCCACGGCCGGCAACGGCTCGCTGGCGGTGACCCGGCAAGTGACGCTGACGGCCTGAAAGGAGCAGCAGCCCATGGCCACCGTCCTCAACCGCGCCAAGCTCTACGGCGTCGACCTCGCGCTGCGCGACGGTGCCGGCGGCGCCGACCTGTCGCTGGTCGGCCCCGTCGGCCTGTACGGCGACATCGCACTGGCCGCCGGCAACGACGACATCATCCAGGCGCTGGCGCTGCGGCTGCGCGTGCGTGTCGGCGAGCTGGCGCTGCTGGGCTGGCCCGACTACGGCTCGCGGCTGCACGAGCTGATCGGCGAACCGGACCTGCCGCGCACGCGGCTGAAGGCGCAGGCCTTCGCACGCACGGCCATCGAGGCCGACCCGCGCGTCGCCAAGGTCGACGCCGTCGAGATCGTCAGCATCCCCGGCGAGCGGCAGGTGCTGCGCCTGGCCATGGACGTGCACCTGATCACCGAGCAGCAGCCGCTGAACCTGGTGTTCGACCTGGCGCTGAACGGCGCGGAGGCCTTGCCATGATCGACGTCGGCACCACCTTCTCGCGCAGCTTCGAGTCGCTGATCGGCTCGCTGCAGACCAGCCTGGAGCTGGGCGTCGAGCAGCCCGCGACGCTGGACATCCTCTTCCAGGCCAGCACCGGCGCCTACCAGATCCGCGGCGCCGGCCCGGTCAGCGGCCTGGCCGCGCAGATCACCGGCTTCATCGCCGGCAAGCCGGCCATCTTCAACCTGAACCAGCACTACCGCTACGCGGTGGGCCAACTGGTCTGGCAGCCGCTGGACACCTCCGACCCCGCACTGAAGGCCGGCTGGTTCCCCGACGACAACTCGCGCCTGACGGTCGGCTACTTCTACCGCGACCTGCCCTCCGGCATCACCGACTTCAACGCCGGCAGCGTGGCCGGCACGCTGGTGCGCTCGGTCTCGCGCGAGCTCAAGCTGTTGTACGAGCAGATGGACGAGGCCTACCGCCGCGCCTTCATCGACTACGCGCAAGGCCCCGCGCTGGACAACGTCGTCGCGCTGCTGAACGTGTCGCGCAACCAGGCGCTGCCGGCCCACGGCGAGGTCACCTTCACGCTGAAGAAGCCGCCGCGCATCGACGTCGTCATCCCGCTCGGCACGCGCGTGGCCGACGCGCGCGGCCGGCTCTTCAAGGCGACGAAAGCCGGCGTCATCCCCGCGCAGCTCGTCGAGACCATCAGCCCGGCCGCCACCGTGCTGCATGCGGCGCAGGTGATCGGCAGCCTCGTCCACGTGCGGCTCAAGGGCGCCACCGCCAACCTGGACACCCAGGACACCGCCACCGGCAAGCCCTTCGGCGACGACGGCAAGACGATCACGCTGGTCAACTCGCCGCCGGCCACGGCGACGATGATGCTGACCTATCTCGCCAAGGTGCCCACCACCACGGTGCCGGTCATCGCGCTGGACACCGGCCCCGAGGGCAACCTCGGCTCCGGCAGCCTGACCGTGATGCCGACGCCGCCGCGCGGCCTGGACGGCGGCGTGACCAACCTCGAGCCACTGACCGGCGGCCAGGCGGCCGAGGCCGACGAGGCGCTGCGCGAGCGCGCCAAGCACGCGCTGGAGACGGCCGGCAACGCGACGCTGAACGCGATCCGCTTCGCCGTGCTGAGCATCGACGGCGTGGACAGCGTCGAAGTGCGGGACTTTTCCGTCGACCCGATCATTCCGCTGGGCGAGGTCTGGGTGCGCTTCGCCACCGGCGAGGCAGACCTGCTCGGCAAGGTCAGGGACGCCGTCGACCAGACCCGCTCGGCCGGCATCAAGGCACGCGTGACGCAGGTGTCGACGGTGACGATCTCCGGCGTGCTGTGCGTGATCCCCGATGCCATTGGTGCCGGCCCGGCGGCCTACGCGGCCTACCAGCAGGCCGTGGTCGATGCGCTGGCGGCGCTGGGCATCGGCGAGGCCGTCTCGCCGCGCAAGCTGGGCTCGCTGGTGTTCCGCGTCGCCGGCCTGGCAGACATCGGCGAGGCGCAGCTGGACTTCCAACGCCTGGCCGCCCCGCTGCAGCCGATCGCCAGCGACCCCTTCCTGATCAGCCCCGACGAGCAGGCCCGCCCCGACGCCGGCGCCATCGAGGTTGTGCCGCTGCAGTCCCTGCTGCCCACCGCCGCCCAGCTGACCGGCGGCACGGCGCTGACCTGCACGCTGGCGCTGCGCAACGACATCGACGCGCCGGTGGCCATGCGCCACTTCCAGCTCGCGTTGCGCGCCACCATCCGCGGCAAGCCGTCGGCCACGCCGAACCAGCCGCTGCAGCAGGTCGCCCAGGTCAGCGGCACGGCGCTGTTCAACAGCTCTGCAACGGCCAGCGCCACGTTCGACGCGGTGGCCATCCCCGGCCTGGCGACGCTGGACGCGGCGACGCTGGAAGTGCTGGTCGAGGCCGCCGCCTATCCCGGCATGCGCGGCGGCGCGACGCTGCTGGCCCAGGCCTGACGAGAACGAGCCGCCATGTCCTTCAAGACCGACCGCCTCGTCGCCCTCTTCCCCGAGGCCTATGCCGCGCGGGAAGGTGCGTCGCTGCTGCACACCGTGCTGGACGCGCTGGGTGCGGAGCTGATGGCGGGCGACGCGACGGTCAAGAAGCTGCTGAAGTCGCACTGGATCGACTACGCCGAGGGCGGCGGGCTGGACGGCCTGGCGGCGCTGCTGGGCGTCACGCGGCGCCTGCTGCCCAACGGCCAGCCGGAACGCGACGACACCTTCCGCCCGCTGGTGCGCGCCACCGTGTCGTCCTTCCAGGGCGGCGGCACCGTCGAGGGCATCAAGGGTGCCGTGCGCGCGGCGCTGGGCCTGCCCTACGACCTGACGCTGTTCGGCCAGCAACTCGCGAGGAACAGCGCCAACACGGCCGCCATCGATACGCTGATCGCGCGGCTGACGGCGCTGGTCAAGGTCGAGGAGTTCGCGCCCAAGCTCGACGTGATGCTGGGCAGCGCGGCGCCGACGGCAGCCGGCAGCGAAGTGACGCTGAACCTCGCCATCAGCACCATCGACGCGACGCCGCCGCGCATCGAATGGAGCTTCACGTCCAACGCCCGCGGCCTGAGCCTGACGCAGCTGGACAGCGGCGAAGGTGTCGTCGCGGAGCCCGACTTCATCCTCCCGCACGGCGCCACGCTCTTGCTGGAAGGCAGCACGGCGGCCGACTTCTCCGCGTCCATCGGACCTGTCGACGTGAGCAGCCATTTCACAAGCATCGGCGGCGGCGCGCCCAGGCTGCCGCTGGTGCCGCCAGGCGTGTCGCGCTGGTCCTTCGCGGCCGCCCACGGCGGGGTGTTCGACCAGAGCAACTTCGACGCCGACGAGAACTTCGACGCGAGCGCCTTCTCCGTGCGCATGCAATGGCTGCGGCTGCAGCCGCTGGTGTTCGACGTCATCGTGCCCTTCTTCACCGATGCGGCCGTGGCGCGCGCGGTGGCCGGCAGCGGCTACGGGAACCGCTTCAAGATCTTCCAGGGCCTGTCGCACGACGCGATGCAGAAGGTCGTGGACCGTGCCCGCGCGGCCGGCGTGCGCGGCATGGTGCAGTACGCGATCTCGCTGCCCGGCGAGTCCAGCGAGGCCAGGCCGTGGGATGACCAGGCCGCCCTCGAAACCTTTTCGGGCCGACTGGACCACGCCATCACCGAAACACAGGACGCCGAGGAAAGCCTCACCGCCGGCGCGCTCGACAGCGAAGTCGAGATACACGACAGCAGCGAGCGCTTCGTCATCGGCGGCGTGTTCAACGTGGCCGTGTTCGACGGCGCCTTCGGATTTCAATAGGAGTGCCCCATGATTGAAACCCTCAACATGCAAGGCCAGGTGCGGCTGCTGCTGCACGCGGCGGACGGTTCGCTGCTGCTGGACCGGCTGCACCGCAACCGCATCGTGCGCTCCGGCCGCGAGCTGGTGGCGCAGCACTTCGCCGGCGTCACCGGCGCACCGCCCAACATCGTCAGCCACATGGCGGTGGGCACCGGCGGCGCGGCGGCCAGCGACGACGACGTCGCACTGGCCGCCGAGCGCGCGCGCAACGCCGTCGCTGCGCCGACCTACAGCGCCATCGTCGACGCCGGCGGCATCAAGCGCGTCAAGGTCAGCCTGCAGACGGTGTTCGACTTCGGCGAGGCCAACGGCGTCGACCCGCTGCGCGAGGCCGGCATCTTCACCGCGTCGGCCGCAGGCACCATGTACAACCGGGTCGTCTTCGACGCGGTGACCAAGGTCAACACCTTCAAGCTGACGCTGATCTGGGACATCGTGTTCTAGGAGACATCCATGGCCTTCACACCCGACCTCCCCAGCCCGAAAAGCGCGGGCGACGCGATCCGCTCGAAAGACTGGAACGACCTGATCACCGAGACCCAGCGGCTGGACACCGCCAAGGTCAACCGCGCCGGCGACACCATCGCCGGCAACCTGTCCATCGCCGGCGCGCTGGCCATCGGCAAGGCAGCCGCGGCCGGCGCGGCCAAGCTGGACATCGCCGGCGACGTCAGCCTCAACGACAACAGCGTCTGGCTGCGCGGCATCGCCGACCCCAACCACGGCCTGGCCTGGCGCGGCGGCGGCAAGCCGTTCGCAGGCGTCAACGTCGATGGCCCGGTGCTGTGGGGCAACAACGGCGGCGCCTTGGGCAGCCACATCAACGGCAGCCCCGGCACGGACAACATCGCGCTGGGCTGGGACAACGCCGGCCGCGTGCGCGTCAACGTGCCCAGCACCGAGCTGAAGTTCGACGTCGGCGGCCGCATCCGGCTGCGGCAGGCGGCCGAGGGCAGCGCCGGCCTGTGGCTGAACCAGACGACGCCGGGCAACGACCGCGCCTTCATCGGCATGATGGACGACAACACCGTCGGCTTCTGGGGCAACACCGGCATCGGCTGGGGCCTGACGATGAACACGACGACCGGCGACGTCGCCCACGTCCGCAACATCACGTCGCCACGCTTTCGTTCGACGACGCTGATGTTCACCCGCGCCGGCCCGATGACGTTGTCGACCTCATTCACCAGCAACGGCGGCACGCTGCTGGTCATGGCCTCGGGCAGCGCGTTTCGCAGCAGCGCGGGCCGCATCGGCTTCTTCGTTCAGATCGACAGCATCAACCGCGTGGTGGCACTGGCCTTCACCAACGAGAGCGGCAGCCACAAGGCCATCCCGCCGACCTTCACGACGCTGACCGGCCTCGCGGCCGGCACGCACACCCTCGCGCTGGCACCGGTCGACGGCAATACGCAGAGCGATTTCAACGACTTCTTCAACGTCGTCGTGCTGGAGCTGCCGTTCTGACCGTTGGCGTTCGCTGCGCCCTCGCCAACCGACGGGTTTGATTCAAGGAGCTGACATGTACGTTTTCATCGACAAGAAATCGAAGGCCCTGCTCCATGTGGCCAATGTCTCGCCGGGCGACGAGCGCGAGCCGGTGGCCTTCTTCGACAAGTACGACCCAAAGACAATGGAAGTCGGCCGCGCCGAAGACCAGTTCGTGCCGGCCAAATTCGCGATCAGGAAAGGCGTCGTCGTGGACCTGGATGCGCCGCCCGCAGAGACGCTGGCCCATGCCCGCGCCCGCAAGCTCGGCGAGATCAAGCAGCAGGCACTGGCGGAGCGTGCCGCCATCGCACCCGACTACCAGCTGCTGAACGCCGGCTTGGGGCTCTACGAGGCCGACCGCGCGCAGCAGCTGCGCGACACCGTCAACGCCTTCCGCGCCGAGGCCGATCGGCTGGAAGTGCTGATCGGCAAGGCCAAGACCGTGGCCGACGTGGACGCGGTCCGGGCCAAGTTCCCGACCGCGCTGGTCACGCCCAAGCCAGCCGCCAAGTCACGATCCAAGAGTGGTTGAAAAGGAGAAGCGATCCATGTCCGATTTGGAGCCCAAGCTGCGCCAGCGCCTCGAAGCGCTGCGGGCCGAATACACCAAAGGCCAGCAGACCCTGCAGGAACTGGAGAGCCAAATCACCAGCGTGCGCGCGACGCTGATGCGCATCAGCGGCGCCGTGCAGGTGCTTCAGGAGACGCTGGACGACACGACCGAGCAGCCACCGCAGTTGCCCGCGTCATGAGCTGACACCACCATGCTGCTCGCACTCGAAACCGCCATCACCACGCTGCTGCAGAACAGCTTCCCGGCGCTGTTCGGCGGTGCCGGCGCGGTGCAGATCGGCTTCGACAACGCCAGCTGGCAGCTCGACCCCAGTTCGCTGGACCCGGTGGCCGGCGAGCCCGGCCCGCTCGATGCCCAGGACGCGCTGGCCTTCGACCCGGCAAACCCAAGCGGCCCGTTCACGCTGGCACGCAAGCCCTACCCAGGCCCCAAGCGCGTCTACCTGCGCTCACCGGCGGGCGAGCTGGTGGCGCTGTCGCCGAGCGAGCTGAGTTGGGACCGGGCCGACGCGGCGAAGTTCACGTTCACGCCCCGGCCGGGCCGGGTGCTGACGGGCTTCAACCAGCTGCAGGTGCTTTACGGCATCGTCGCCGCCGGCACGCAGCTGAAGGCGCAGTACCAGGCCGCGTTGACACTCACCGGCAGCAGCGCGGCGCAGGCCGAACAGGCGTTGTCGCTGTCGCTGGCCGCGCTGGCGCTGAACCGCGACGCGCTGCGCAACGGTGCCGCCTATCAGTTTGCGGCCGGTGGCTACCAGGTGGCCGGCGCGCTGAAGACGCTGGGCTTCACACGCGGCACCACCACAGGCAATGCCCACAGCATCCAGCTCGCCGCCGAGCTCAACCTGCTGGTGCAGCGCCTGCTCGGCGAGGACGAGGGCGTGCCGATCATGCAGGTGCTGTCCCCCGGCCGGCCAGGCTTGCCGGGCGGCCGCCAGGTCGACATCGACCCGATCGTGCAGTCATGAGCTCCGCACGGCCGCACGAAGGGGCTCAACGCCCGCCTGCCGGGACAGCGCGCAGCGCAAGGGGTGCACCATGACCAGCGTCGCCTTCATCCGCCTCGACCCGGACCGCGCACCCGAGCAGGCCGCCTTCCTGCGCAGCCGCGTCACCGTGCTGCGCGAGTCGGGCGGTCAGATGTGGGTGCGGCTGGAAGACCCGCAGGTGGCAACGCTGCAGGCCGAAGGCATGGAGGTCACGGTCCACGCCGACGCGGGCGAGGTGGCGCTCGGGCCCGTCGTGTGGCGGCCGACCGAGGAAGCGCCGCAGCCACCGCCATCGCTGGCCGCCGCGCCGCCCTCGGGTGCCGACACGGCCGACTGGGTGGTGCTCTTCGTCGCGCCACCTGACAAGGCCTGGCTGCAGGAACTGATGCTGGCCGGCGCCGAACCGCTGCAGCAGGTCGGTGCCACGGCCACCGTCTACCGCATGACGGCCGCGGAGCAAGCCGCGGTGAGCGCCCTGCCCGAGGTGGCCGCGGTGAGCCTTTTCCATCCGGCCTACGTGCCGGCGCTGGAGCTGTGCGGCCTCGACACGCCGCTGACTGCCGCCACGCTCGCCAGCCTCACGCTGCACATCCCGCCCGGCGCGCCCGAGGGCAACCTCGAGCTGCGCGCCTTCGAGGCGCTCGACGCCGACACGCTGCGCACTGCCATCGAGGCGGCCGGCGCCGTCATCGTCAGCGACACCGACCAGGGCTTCGTCGTCAATCTGGCCGACGCGAGCCAAGCCCCAGCTCTGTTCTCGGTGCGCGGCCTGCTGAGCGCGTCGACCGCGTCCTTCCCGACCCTGGCCGTGCACAACGCCGGCGTGATCCTGGGGGCCAACCAGGTGCGCGACCTCGGCACGACCAACTTCCTCGTCAACCTCGACGGCAGCGGGGAGCTGGGCGCCGTCGTCGACTCGGGCTTCGACGTCGGCGTGCTGGGTGGCGCCGTCGTGCCCGCCGGCGCGATGACGCCTTTCCACCCGGACCTCGCGGCGAACATCCGCCTGCTGGCCCCCGCCGCCAACCCGCTGGCCGGCGGCGCCGTGCCGGACAACGCGCCCCACGGCACGCACGTCGCCGGCATCATCGCGGCCGATGGCAGCGGCTCGGGCAACCTGACGCGCGGCGTCGCGCCGCGGGCGGCATTGATCGGCCTGGGCCCGCTGCCGAATGGCTCGATCAGCGTGCCCTTCAGCTTCGCCGCCGACAGGGGTGCGGCGGTCATCAACAACTCCTGGGGCTTTCCGCACGTGGGCGCCGTCGGCAACCCCTACGCGGCGCGCGCCACCGCGGCCGACCGCTGGTGCTTCGACAACCCGGACGTGCTGGTCCTCTTCGCCGCCGGCAATGCCGAAGTTGACAACTTCGGCGGCCCTGACGGCGTGCTGGACGCTCGCACGCTGATGCAGCACCAAGCCGCGAAGAACGTGTTCACCGTCGGTGCCAGCGAAAACCTGCGCAACGACGCGGGCTGGCGCGACAGCTACCGGCTGTTCTTCGGCGGCTATGTTCACGCCGCTTTCAACGCGACGGCCGGCGGGGCGCCGGCGACCTTCAGCATGTCCGACAACTCAGCGCAGGTGGCGTTGTTCAGCAATCGCGGCGTGGTGCGCACGCCGGCCAACGCCAGCACCGGCCGCGTCAAGCCCGACATCGTCGCGCCCGGCACCAACATCCTGTCCTGCCGCTCGCAGTGGGTGGCACAGCCACCGGCGCTGCCGGCCCCGCCCGTTGTCGACCCCTTCTACTCCAACAACTTCGACAGCATGCTGCCGCCAGCGCTGATCGGCTTGCGCAACCTCTACCAGGTCTTCCATGGCACGAGCATGGCCACGCCCATGGTCAGCGGCTCGGCGCTGCTGGTGCGCCAGTACTACCGCACGCGCCACGCGCAGCTGCGCCGGCCGCTGCTGCTGCAGGGTGTGCCGATGCCGGCGGCGCCCGCGGCGCAGCCGGGCTTCCCGAGCCGCCCGGCGACTGCCCAGCACCCAGACGGCCTCGTCTTCGCGTGGGTCACGCCGGCGCTGCCGGCCGCGGCGACGCAGGTCGTCGCGATGCGCGTGGCGCGCCACCACCAGGGGCCGGTCGATGCCGCGCCGGTCGCGCTGCAGGCAGGCGTCGGCGACCACCCGGCCATCGCGCTTGCGACGCTTGCGGACAAGACCTTCCTGCTTCACCGCCAGGCCGACGGCAAGGCCAAGCTGAGCTGCTATGACCGCCAGCTCGCGCCGTTGGCGGCCTTCGGTACCAACGGTGTCGTCACGCTGGCGCAGGACGCGCGGACGGTCGACACCGTCGCGCCGGCGCTGCTGACCGCCAACAACCATGTGATCTGCCTGTGGCCGACGTCGCCAGGGCAAGGCTTCTTCTTCCAGCGGTTCGACGCAACGAGCGGCGCGGCCGTGGATGCAACGCCGCTGAACCTGATGAACGTGGACGGCAGCGGCCAGCAGCGGGCCGCCGCCTACGACGGCGACCGCGTGACGCTGGCCGCCGTCATCCACGGCGCCAGCTTCCAGCTGACGTTGCGGCAGATCGACGGCAGCGCGGTGCTGCACCCGGCGGCCGTCGTCGTTGCTGACGACCGGGCCAGCGAGATCCGCGAACCCTGCATCCTGTGGGACCCGCTGCTGCGTCGCTACTGGGTCGCTTGGTGCGACGCGCGCACGGTGCCCGGCGGGCAGGTCTTCATCGCCGGTTTCGATGCACAGCTGACGCCGGTGGTGGCGCCGAAGATGATCGTCAGCATCGGCATCGCCGGCCACATGCGGCGCCCGCAGCTGGCGCTGCATCCGTCGGGCGGCTACCTGCTGGCGTGGGAGGACGACTCGCAAGGCGGCCACTTCGACCTCTACCTGACGCTGCTGGACACCTCCGGCACCGTCGACGGCCGCATCGCCCCCGACGCCAGCTCGGCCGGCCGCAGCTCCGTGCGCGTGACCGACTCGCCCGGCGACGCCAGCGGATTCGCGCTGTTCGGCGATGCCGAGGGTTTCGTGCTGGCCTACCAGAACGCGGACGAGGTCAACGACGACCAGATCGGCATCTACACGCTGAACCTCACGCCTGACCTGGCCTTCGAGGCCCAGGTCGACACCGCCACGCCCTTCCTGCGCAACGGCAAGTACCAGGTACTGACGCTGCAGGATCAATCCGACACCACGCTTTCGCCCATTGCCGCGGTGTGGACGGGCGCGACCTGGGACCTGATGCGCGAGGCACCGGGCCTGAACCTGACCAGCAACCAGCAATGGCTGCGCCTGGGCGCCGACGGCGCGCCCGACCCGCGCCACGGCGTGAGCGGCGTTCGCGAGCGCGCCTACACGGGGCTGGTGATCAACGTCGAGATGCTGTGGACCGGCAATGACCGGCGCATCGGTGTCAGCAACGACGTGATGGCCGGCGTCACCGTCTTCCTCGATGACGCCGACGGCGCGCCGGTCGCCGGCTTTGGCACCGGCGGCGCGCAGGTGGTGGTCGACGCGGCCATGCCCACGCACGACCGCACGCCGCCGCAGCTGGGCTTCTTCACGTCACCGGCCTTCACTGTCGTCGTGGCCTACGGCAGCATGCAGGGGCCGACATTGCACCTGCGCCAGCAACGCCTGCGCGCCAACGGCGCCAGCGCCGGCGCGCCGGTGGATCTGGTCACTTGCGACGGCGTGGCCAGCCACGGCTGGTACATCTTCGTCAACGGCGTGGAGGCCTGCGGCGTGGCCATCTATCACCGCGTGGTCGGCGCCAACACGCAGGTGCTGTGCCGGCGCTTCAGCGCGGCCGGCGCGCCGCTGGCCGCCGAGGTGCTGGTCAGCAGCGCAGCCGGCGAGGCGCGCAATGCCGTCATCGCGCGCCGGCCCATCGCGATCAACAGCGCGCGGCGCGAGTACGGCGCGGCCTGGCAGCACCGGGCGGCCGCGGCCAACCCGTTCGAGATCCACTTCAGCCGCATCGATCGGCTCGGCCAACCCATGGCCAATCCGCCGGTGGCCGGCGTCGTGCAGCCGGTGTCGGATGTCAGCGTCATCAACCCGGCCACGCCCGGCTGGAGCGCCACGCGAGACGCCGTCGAGCCGCAGCTGGTGTCCACCTACCTGCACGAACCATGGACGCAGCCGCCGCCGGCCGGCGTGCAGCCACCGGAATGGAGCCCGTCGTGGGGCCTGGCCTGGATCGGCATCGAACCCGTCAGTGGCGTGCGCCGGCTCTACTTCACGATGCTCGACGAGAACGGCCGCCGCCTGGCCGTGCCGCAGCCACCACCGGCGGCCGGCGCGCTGCTGCCGCCACTAGCCGCGCCCATCCTCGCCTTTGGCAGCCCGACCGGCTTCGTGCAGGACTTCCGGCTGACGTGGAACGGCCGCATCTTCATGCTGGCCTGGACGGAGCAGGAGCTGGGCCGGCTCAAGCAGCGCTGCACGCTGATCAACCGCCGCGCCAGCCAGGACGCCTACGCGCTGCCCAGCGCCGCGCTGCTGCGCGCCACGCTCGTCAACGGCGCCACCAACCTCACGCCAGCGTCGCTGCCCGACCGCACGTCGGGGTACGGCTGGGGCCTGGTGAACCTGCGCCAGACGCTGGCGCCGGCCCTGCCCTTCACGCTGCAGGTCCGCGACGACTGCGCCTTGGGCCCCGGCCGGTCCGTGCGTTATGCGTTCACGCTGCCCGCCGGCACCGTGCTGCTGCGCGTGACGCTGACCTGGACCGACCCGCCCGGCCCCCAGCTGATGCGCCACCTGCACCTGACCGTGCGCGCACCGGTGCCGCCCGCGCCGGGCGTGCGCGCACAGTTCTTCGGCAACCTGTGGGACACGGCGCCCGGCCGCACCCATCTGTCACGCGCCG
Source organism: Burkholderiales bacterium (assembly GCA_019509985.1). GTDB lineage: Bacteria > Pseudomonadota > Gammaproteobacteria > Burkholderiales > Burkholderiaceae_C > Pelomonas. Next base: position 48,653 of record JAEKLF010000039.1, read on the forward strand.
TCGCCCACCCGCCCGGTGCGACCGACGTGCACGAGAACCAGCAAACCTACAAGCAGGTCGTCGTCGCCAACCCGACCGCCGGCGAGTACGAAGTCGAGGTCGCGGTCGCCGGCTTCGGCGCCGACCTGTTCAACCAGCAGAACCTGCAGCCCTTCGCGCTGGTGTTCGCGGGCACCGGGCCGGAGCAGCGCTTTAACCAGCCGGTCGCCGCGGTGGTCGGCGCAGGGATCTACTGACGAGGCAGCCCGCAAAAACCGCAGTGTTGTCATGGTCCACGGCGACTGAGCCGGAGAAGGCCATGACGTTCCGGGACACTCGATCGTCAACCTGCGAGCGCGCTCAGAGGGGCAGCATCAAGTACTTAGTGCCTCTTCTCGGCGGACTCAGGCTGGCGTCGGAGGAGCCACTCCTTGAATGCCTCGGCATTCACAACCTCACCGGAAGGCTTGACCAGTTCCACGCGCAGCGCTCGGCCTGTTGATGCTCGCCGAAAACACCCGCCAAGGGGATGCGGACAAAAACTTGGACTGGTTATGCGGCGATGCCCAGGCGCCGCCGATGCTCGGCACACGGCGTCCACGCGCCTCAGCGCAGCGTCGGTGCTGGCCCGCATGTCCAGCGGCTCGACCGCCAGCCACGCCACATCCACCCGGATCAACGCAGCTTCTCGCGCAGCCAAGAGGCGCAGGAAGCAGCGCCTGCCATCGGTCAACGAACCCGTACATGGACCGAGAGCCGCGCTGCAGCTCCAGCGCAACCGTCTGGCTGGCAGCGAAGCCCATTCAGGAGCGCTGGAAGGCCAGGGCGTCTGAGCGCCACGACTGCCGGCGAGCTTCAGGAAGCCGTTGCCGTATTGGCCACGAGGCAACGGGTCTGATAAGGGGTGACCTTGTTGAACACGCTGTTAACAACCGTGCTCGGACATGTCGCGACAATCAGCCGGTATGCCCCTGCGACGACATTGTTGACGGTCGAATTCGCGCCGACATAAAGCGTCTGGGTCACACCAAATACGCCCATGTTCAGGTACAGGTCCTTGAGCATCACCTCCGCAGCGTCGTAGGGCGTGCTGACGGTGCCGATAAAGAAGAACTTTTCACCGAGCAGCAACGGAGTGCGCCACCCGTTGATGCTTCCATTTCTGATCGCAAGGCCTCTTGCCGGTGCCGGGCCTGTGAATCGGATCGCGGCTTCGCCAGAGGACGTATCCCCGATCATCGCGAAGCCGTTGAGGTCGATCGTTACGTTCGGAACCGTGATGACGATGCCATCCATTCCCGAGGGCACGGTGAGGTTGCCCGCGAGGCGATAGCTGCCGGGCTGCGTGATGGTGATGGGATAGCCGGCTGTATCGCCCGGCGTCGCGCCGCCAGCCAAGGCCTTGTTCTGATCAATCAGGACGACGCCGTCGACGGCCATCGCCATGAGAGGCAGGACAGCGAGGAGGCCGGTCGCGGCGCGGATGAGGTATGGGAATGGCATCGCAATCTTCATGTCAGAGCTCCTGGTGAGTGGCGGAAGTGTCCAAAGGCCTGTGTCAGATGTCGCTCGCGCACCGTGCTGCTCGCAGCCGGCCGGACGAATTCCTGCGGCGCAGAGACCCGATGCGGCGGGCGAAGCCGATCGTGAGCAACGCCGGCACGACCAGCAGCACGGTCGTGGGCTCGGATACCGCCGCGGATGAACACCCATCGGTGCAACTCAGCGTATCGATGCTGCCGAGAAATTCGGCGTCAGCAGAGAAGAGACGGAATTGGCGCGAATCGAAAGCGGCCACTGAAGGGACCGATTTCGGTAGTGCGTCGCTCATCAATGCCGACGAGGTCGCGTCCTGAAAGAACAATTCGAGCGTGATTGCAGCGTCTTGCGCCAAAACGCCGTACTGGTCGACCCCGATGTCGTTGGCGGTATTCACCACCAGCGCGCCGCCAAGTGCATAGGTCTGGCCACTGATCTGCACGGTGAATCCATAAGCCGGTCCGGTGCTCGCATACGAGCCTGTCGCGGGTGACGCAATGGCATCGAGGGCCGAGGCGTCGAACACGAAGCTGCCGTTGATGGTGGCGCCCAGGCCGCTCAGGCCAAAAGGATCGTCGGTGACGGCACCGGTGAATGCGTAGGTGACCGGGCTGGCATGCACCGCGGTGCAGAACAGGAAGGACAGCAGGGCGGTGCGGGCGTGTTTCACGATATTGATCCTTTGCGATAAGGACGGTGGCAGCGAGCACGAACACCCGCAGCATCGACTGCAAGATTCAAGGTGCCGCATGCTGATGTACGAGCCCAGGCGGCTCAAACGGACGTCGCCTGCACCCCCTATCCACGGGGGCGGGCCGGCATCGAGCTCGGCGAGTCGCTCGCGAAGCCGCGCCATCGGCACTCTCAGCCATGGCACTCCGAACACGGCGCTCGACGCGGCCAAGTCGGTCTTTGATGGTGGCTGAGTTTTGTCGGATAGCCGTGGAAATCAGACCAGTACAGTTCTGTTGCGGCCGTCGCCTCAGCGGTGAGTTGCCCGCCGCCGCGGGTTCAAGCTCAATGCGCCCACCGCCAATCCGGCCAGCCACCCCAGCGACGCCGCCCCGCCGCCGCCCGAGGCGGCGGGTGACGGCGCAGGAGCCGGGCTGGGCCCTGGCGCCGGGGTCGGCGCGGGCGCCGGAGCGGGAGATGGCGCCGGAACAGGGATTGCTGTGCTGCCCTGCAGCGTGCCGCAACGGCTCAATGCCGTGCTCTGCAGGCCCAGCGAGGTGCGTGCCGGCGCCGTGTAGGCGGTGGTCGTCATTGCGTACTTCACCGCCTCGGCGGCATCGAGCAGGCCGGCACCACCGTTGGCGGTCGTTAACGTGCAGCGGTCCTTGTTCAACGCGCTGCAAAAACCCAGCGCATAGGCCGTCACATGCGGCCGCGCGCTGGCCTTCAGGCCGGCCTCGACCTCCGCCAGCGTCAGCGCCGGGTTGGCGGCCCACATCAGCGCAGCCGTGCCGGCCACCTGCGGCGCGGCAAAGCTGGTGCCGCTGACGGCGCCGTAGCCGGCCGCCAACGGCGCGTTGGTGCCCGTATTGATGGTGGACACGATGCCCAGGTCGGCCAGTTCGGTGTCGCAGGTAGCACCGTTGTTGGCGTCACCGCCGGGCACCGCCAACTGCACCTCGGGGCCGAAATTGGCGTAGATGGCCTTGAAGCCCTGGCGGTTGGTCGCCGTCACGCCGAAGACGCCGGCGCAGTTGGCCGGCCGGCCCACGACGCCGTGCTGGTTGCCAGCGGCTGCCACGATCAGCACGCCCAGGTTGCGCAGCTCATTGATCGCGTCGCTGTAGAGCCGCGCAGCCGCGGCCACATTGGCGTCGGCGTCGGCCACGTTGCAGGACGCGCCGGTCACGCCGGCGAAGCCGATGACCAGGATCCTTGCCGGATTGGGATTGGCCGGTACGCCGGCCACGGCCAGGCCGGCGGCCCAGCGCATGCCGTCGACCATGTCGGCCACCGTCGCGCCGCCGCATTTGCCCGACACGCGGACCGGCAGGATGCGCGCGTTCCAGTTGATGCCGGCCACGCCGGCGCCGTTGTTGGTCACGGCGCCCAATTGGCCGGCCACCAACGTGCCATGCCAGCTGCTGGTGGGATTGACGATGCAGCCGTCCCAAAGCGCCGTGTTGCCGTTGAACTCGGCCTGGGTCAGCGCATCGCCCGGGTCGTTGGCGCCAGCGCTGCGGCCCGCGCCGCCGTTGTTCGCGTACTCGGGCTTGCTGACGAAGTTGTAGCCGGGCAGCAGGTTGGGGTTGAGTTCGCCGTGCGACGTGATGCCGGAGTCCAGCACCGCGATGACGGGCGAGGCCGAACCCTTGCTCATGTCCCAGGCCTTGGTGAAGCCGGCCACGCCGGCGTTGCTGGTGTCGTTTTGATCGTCCAGCCACCACTGCGCGTTGGCGGGGTCGGCGGCACGGAACAGCGTGTCGTTGGGCACCGAGGCACGCTGCTCGCGCAGGTCAGGCATGGCATGGGCCAGGCGCTTGTCGCGCCGCAGCGCGGCCAGCCAGGCGGCCTGGTTACCGCTGTCGGCCCCTTGCAGCCGCCACCAGCCCGAACCCAGCGGGCGGTCGGCAGTCAGCGGCAGACCGCCGTCGGTCAGCACGCGGCGCAACAACGCCTGCTGCTGAGCGTCGTCCCGGTGCTCGTCGGCGAGCTTGACGATCAGCATCGTCGAACCGGACACCGCAGCGGCCACCGGCTGCGGCCGCGCCGCCAGGCAGATGGCCGACGCGGCGACGGTCGCCACCGTCGCGGCGACCAGGAACTGGTTGAAACGAAAGCCGCGCGAAGCAGGCTTCGGCGGCGGGGTCATGGCGGTCGGCAGCGTTTTCATCACGTGGCCACGTTAGGCGGCGGCGGTGAAGGGGCCATGACATGAGCCGAGCGGACTACGTCGACCGTCATCGAACCGTCTTTCACGGCGCGGTCACCGCGGCTTCCTAAGCTGCGCCGCCCTGACCCCTTCGGACCATGACCTCCTCATCCAGCCTTCATCGCCGCCGCGGCTTCACGTTGCTGGAGCTGCTCGTCGTCATGGTCATCATCGGCCTGCTCGCTGGATATGTCGGCCCTAAGTTCTTCGGCCAGATCGGCAAAAGCGAGGTCAAGGCGGCCAAGGCGCAGATCGACGCGCTGACCAAGGCGCTGGACCAGTACCGCCTGGACGTCGGCCACTACCCAAGCACGGAGCAGGGCCTCGCCGTGCTGAACACCAAGCCGGCCGACGAGGCCAAATGGGCCGGGCCGTACTTGGCCAAGACGCTGCCCAAGGACCCCTGGGGCAACGATTACCAGTACCGTAGCCCGGGTGAGCATGGCGAGTACGACCTGCTGAGCTTTGGCCGCGACGGCCGCCCGGGCGGCGAAGGCGAAGACGCCGACCTGACGTCGTGGTGATGGCGATGGCCGAGTTCGACGTCCGCTACCTCGACGCTCAGCGCCAGCCGGCGCAGGCCCGGGTGCAGGCGGCGGACGCGAGTGGCGTGGCTGCGGTGCTGGGCCTTTCGCCGGCCGCTCTCCTGGCCGTCGAACCCGTTGCCCTCAAGCCCTTGAGCGCCCGCGGCGGTCGCTTTCCGCGCCGCCAGTTTGCGCAGCAACTGGCCGTGCTGCTGCGCGCCGGCATCCCGCTGCTGGAGGCCTTGCAGACGCTGCAGTCGCAAGACAACCCACCCGCCGTCAGTGTGGCGCTCGCCGGCGTCATCGCCCGCATCCAGCTCGGCGAGTCCTTCTCCACGGCGCTGGCCGGCCAGCCGCAGGCCTTCGACGCCCTCTTTATCGCCGTCGTCGAGGCCAGCGAGCGCAGCGGCCAGGTCGAGCAGGCGCTGTTCGAGCAAGCGACCTATCTGGCCTGGACCGAGCAGCTGCGCGGCAAGCTGGTGGCCGCGGCCATCTACCCGGCCATGCTGATCACGGCGGGCACGGCGGTGGTGCTCTTCCTGCTGGTCTTCGTCGTGCCGCGCTTTGCCGGCCTGCTCGACGGCGTCGGCGGCGATCTGCCGCTGGCGTCGCGCATCCTGATCGCCGTTGGCGCCTTCAGCGGCGCGCATCCCGTCGCGCTACTGATGATCGCGGCCAGCCTCATCGCGCTGCCCGTCTGGGCCTGGCAGCACGGCCTGCGCGAGGCGCTGCAGGCTCGGCTATGGAAGCTGCCCCTGGTCGGCCCCAAGCTGCATCTGCTGGCGCTGGCCCAGCTCTACCGCTGCCTGGCCATGCTGCTGCTGGCGGGGGTGCCCATCGTGCCCGCCCTTGTCAATGCACGCGGCGTCGCGGCGGCTCATTTGCGCGCTGCGTTGGACCGCGCGACCGAGACCGTACGGCTGGGCGAGCGGCTGTCGGGCTCGCTGCAGCGCCAGGGCCTGACGACGCCGGTGTCGCTGCGCATGCTGCGTGTGGGCGAGCACAGCGGCGAGCTCGGCGCCATGCTGGCCCAGGCCGCGGGCTTCTACGACGAGGAACTGAGCCGCCTGTCCGACCTCGTCACCCGCCTCGTCAACCCGGCACTGATGCTGATCATGGGCCTGGTCATCGGCACGGTCGTCGTGCTGATGTACCTGCCGATCTTTCAACTGGTGGATCAGGTGCAATGAACGCGGCCATCGACATCACGCCGGATGTACTGGACCGTCTGCCTGCGTCCGACGCGCCCTGGACACTGAGCTTCGAGCCCTGGCCCCACGCCGACGCACAGCGCTGGCGCGCCGTGATGGCCACGTCGGCCCGCGGGCGCCTGGCGCTGCTGGCCGACCGGCCGCTGGAACCGCTGCTGCGCCTGCGCATCGAGTCGCGGCTGAAGAAGCCGGTGCTGTGGTGGCCTTGCGAGGCGGCCGAGGTGGATGCCTTGCTGGAAGCCGGCGAGGCCGACTACCGCGCACTGGGCTCCATGTCCGAGAGCTTTGGCGATGGCCAGCAGGCCGAGGCGGCGCAGGAGCTGTCGGCGCTGAACCTTGCCGAGCAGGCCAGCCCCGTCGTGCGCCTGCTGGATGCGACGCTGTACGACGCACTGCAGGACGGCGCCAGCGACATCCATTTCGAATGCCAGCTGCGCGGCATGAAGATCCGCAGCCGCATCGACGGCGTCATGCTGGACGTGAAGCAGATCGACGGCGTGCAGGCCGCCGAGCAGCTCGTGTCGCGGCTCAAGGTCATGTCCGAACTCGACATCGGCGAGCGCCGGTTGCCGCAGGACGGCCGCTTCAAGCTGCGCGTGCAGGGCCGCGAGGTGGACTTCCGCCTGTCCATCATGCCCAGCGTGTTCGGCGAGGACGCCGTCGTGCGCGTGCTGGACCGTGCTCAGGTGGAGGCGCAGGGCGCCCTGACGCTTGACGCGCTGGGCTTCGAGCCCGAGGCACGGGCGCAGATCCGCGCGCTGGCCCGCCAGCCCCACGGCATGCTGCTCGTCACCGGCCCCACCGGCTCGGGCAAGACGACGACGCTGTACGCGGCGATCAGCGAGGTCAACACCGGCCGCGACAAGATCATCACGATCGAAGATCCGGTCGAGTACCAGCTGCCCGGTGTCGTGCAGATCCCCGTCAACGAGAAGAAGGGCCTGTCCTTTGCGCGCGGCCTGCGCTCGGTGCTTCGCCACGACCCGGACCGCGTCATGGTCGGCGAGATCCGCGACGCCGAGACGGCGCAGATCGCCGTGCAGGCGGCGCTGACCGGTCACCTGGTCTTCAGCACCGTGCACGCCAACAACGCGTTCGACGTGGTGGGCCGCTTCATGCACATGGGGCTGGACCTCTACAACGTCGTCTCGGCGCTGAACGGCGTGCTCGCGCAGCGGCTGATGCGCATCAACTGCCGTCACTGCCTGCAACCGCTGCCGACCACGCCCGGGCAACTGCGCGACCACGGCCTGCCGCAGGACGCTTCACTGCAGCATGGCCGCGGCTGCAGCCATTGCCGCGGCACCGGCTACAAGGGCCGCCGCGCGGTCAGCGAGCTGCTGTGGCTGGACGATGAGCTGCGCGACCTGATCGCCAGCCGCGCGCCGCTGAGCCGCATCAAGGAGGCGGCGCGCAGCCGCGGCATGCGCTCGCTGCGTGACGCCGCCGTGGCGCTGGTGCTGCGCGGCGACTCGACGCTTGAGGAACTCGAACGTGTCACGCTCGCGGACTGAGCGGCTGCTGCTGACGGACGACGGCGCTGTCGACGTCAACGGCCAGGCCTGGGCCGGCTTCGCGGCCTGGTGCGAAGCGCACGCGGGTGCGCGCGTCGAGCTGCTGGCCGGGCCGGAGCACATGCACAGCCTGCTGGTGCCCGAGGACCTGCCGCTGGCCGACGAGGCTTCGCTGCTCAGCTATGCGCGGCTGCAGTTCACGCACTACTTCGGGCCGGCAGCGCAGCACTGGCCGCTGGCGGCCTGGGAACGCGGCGCCTGCGCGCTGACGGCCGACCTCGCAGCGCTGCAGGCGACGGCGGCCATGCATCGCGTGCGCATCACGTCGCTGCGGCCGAGCTGGACCTTGGCGGCACCGGCGGAGGGCGACACAGCGGTCATCGATGGCGACATGCTGACTTGGTTGCGCCGGCGCGACGGCCAGCTCGTCGAGCTGCAGCAGCGCCATACCGACGACGAGCTGCTGCAGGAGCTGAAGGACGCGCACCTCGTCCACGCGAAGGATCTGCTCGGCGAGGCGCGTGGAAAGAGCGGCCCCGACTTCATCGCCCAACCGTCCCGCAGTCGGCCGCTGATGTGGGCCTGGGCAGCGACCGCGGCCGCCGCCTGTGCACTGGTCGCCGTGCAGGCAAAGGGCCAGCTCGAGGAAGGCCAGCGCCTGCAGGAGCAGGCCGCCGTGCTCGACCGCATCGCCCGCCCTGCCGCTGTCGCGAAAGCCAAGCCGGCCAACGCCGCCGCGCGCAGCCGCGCCTGGGCCGTGGCCCGCCAGCTCGACACGGACTGGGCCGCGCTGTGGACCGACGTGGAACGCGCGCTGCTGCCAGGCCTGCAGCTCGCCGCGCTGGACCTGGACCGTCAGGCGCTGCGCCTGGAGGGCCAGGCCGGCGAGCCCGATGCGGTGACTCGCCTGGTCGACCGGCTGGCACTGCAGGCCGCGCCGGGCGAGGAGGTCGTGCTGACGCGGTTGCAGCGGCCCGACACGCCGGGCGATGCGAGCGGCCTGCGCTTCGAGCTCGTGCGCCGCAGCGGGGCCGCGCGGTGAAGCGCTGGCTGACCCTGGTGCGCCGCCACGGCTGGCCGGCCGCGTTGGCGGCCGTGCTGACGCTGGCCGCCGTCATCGGCGCGCTGTGGCTGCCGCGCGAGCAGGCGCGGCTGGACGCGCAGCGCCACGCCCTCGCCACGCGCCGAGCCGCGCTGCAGCCACGCACTCAGAGCGCCGTGTCCAGCGAAGGTGGTGCAGCGCTCGCCGCCAGCCTGCCACCCGACAGCGAGCGCCAGGCTCGCACGGGCGCGCTGATGGCGCTGACCACCGAGCTCGGCCTGCCCTGGCCGCGCAGCGAGTTCCGCTACCAGGCCGACCACGAACTGGGCCTGGCGCAATACCGTGTGGCGATGCAGCTCAGCGGCCGCTATGGCGCGCTGCGCGACTTCGTCGCCGAGGCGCTGAGGCGCGACCCGGCGCTTGCGCTGGACAGCCTGCGGCTGCGCCGCGAGCCCAACGGCACGCTGAAGGCCGAAATGGCCTGGGTGCTGCACATGAAGGTGGCGAAGTGAAGCGACCGCCACCGCGCCAGCTCGCGTTGTTCGGCACGCTCGGCCTGAGCCTGGTGGCGACGGCCTGGATGGCGCTCGACGACGCACCCGAACCCATCGCCGCGGCACCGCGCCGCGCGTTGGCGACGGCAGCGGCGGCTCAGGCCGATTGGCCCGGCCCTGCCGCCAGCGCACGCGCCGAGTGGCCGGCCCTCGACGCGCAAGCCCGCAGCGCCTGGGGCGACGCCGCACCCGTCGCCGCGGCGCCCGCCTCACTGCCGCCGGCCGAGGCTGCAGCCGAAGAAGCTCAAGCGCCGACCGCCCCGCCCTTCCCCTACCAGCTCGTCGGCCGCCTGACCGACAGCCGCCCGCGCGCCATCCTGAACAACGCGCAGCGCAGCGCCGTCGTCGGCGTCGGGGAGGTCGTCGATGGCCAGTGGCGGGTCGACGCCATCGAGGCCGGCGGCCTGCGCCTGACCTTTCTGCCCTTGGGCCAGGCCCAGTTCATTCCTTTTGCCGCTTCGACCGCCGCATGATCCGACTCCTTGCTCTCGCTCTCGTCCTGCTGCTCGCCGCCTGCGCCACCCACCCCGCGCTGCGCGAGGCCGACGTGCTGGCCCGCCGCGGCGAGCCCGAGGCCGCATGGCGGCTGCTGCGCGACGCCAGCGCCGCCGCGCCGCAGGACGTCGAGCTGCGCACTGCGCTGCAGCGCCAGCGCGAGCTGAGCCTGCTGGCGCTGGCCACACAGGCCGAGAACGCGCGCGCCACGGGTCAGCTCGACGCGACGGCCGAACTGCTGCAGCGCATGGAGGCCATTGACGCGCAGGCGCCGCGCTCGCGCAATTTGCAGGCGGCACTGCGCCGCGCACGCGGCCACGAGGCCAGGCTTGCCCAGGCTTCGCGCCAATTGCAGACCGGTCAGCTCGATGCCGCGCGCGACACGGTCACGCAGGTGCTGGCCGAAGACCCCGGCCAGCCGCTGGCCCTCGCCCTGCAGCAGAAGCTGCGTCAACGCTATGCGCCGCCGCCGGTGCCGTCGACGCTGGCCGCGGCCTATCAGAAGCCGGTCAGCCTAGAGTTCCGCGACGCGCCGCTGCGCACGGTCTTCGAGGCCCTGGGGCGAGGCGCCGGCGTGAATTTCGTGTTCGACAAGGACGTGAAGGCCGATGCGCGTGTGAGCCTCTACCTGAAGGACGTCAGCGTCGACGAGGCGATGCGTGTCGTCCTCAGCACGCAGCAGCTGGAGCGCAAGCTGCTGAACGACAACTCCGTGCTGATCTATCCCAACACGCCGCAGAAGCAGCGCGAGCACCAGGAGCTGGTCACGCGCAGTTTCTACCTGAACAACGCGGACGTGAAGCAGGCCCAGGCGCTGGTGCGCATGATGGCCAAGACGCGCGACCTGTTCGTGGACGAGCGGCTGAACCTGCTGGTGGCGCGCGACACGCCCGAGGTCATCGCAATGATCGAGCAGCTCGTCGCCGGCCTGGACCTGCCGGAGCCCGAGGTGATGCTGGACGTGGAGGTGTTGGAACTCGGCAGCGACCGCACGGATGAAGCCGGCCTGAACTGGGGGACCGACGCGAGCTACGGCAGCCTGGACGGCGCCGCGATGGTGCCGTGGAGCGCGCGCGGCAGCTTCCGCACGCTGGTGGCCAACCCGGTCGTCGCGGCGCGGCTGAAGGGCACGACGGGCGCCAGCAACCTCCTCGCCAACCCCAAACTGCGCGCGCGCAACAAGGAAAAGGCCAAGATCCAGATCGGCGACCGCGTGCCGGTGTTCACGAGCACGTCGACGGCCAACGTTGGCGTGTCCACCGCAGTGACCTATATCGACGTCGGCCTGAAGCTGGAGGTGGAACCCACCGTGCAGCTCGACAACGACGTCATCATGAAGGTCAACCTCGAGGTCAGCAGCCTGGGGCTGAAGGAGAACTCGGGCGGACCACAGCCGACCAGCGCCTACCGCATTGGCTCGCGCACTGCGAGCACGTCATTGCGGCTGCGCGATGGCGAGACCCAGGTGCTGGCCGGCCTCATCAACGACGAGGACCGCAAGAACATCAGCGGCGTGCCGTATGCGTCGGAAGCGCCGCTGCTGGGGCGGCTGTTCGGCGTGCACACCGACAGCCGCAAGAAGACCGAGATCGTGCTGCTGATCACGCCGCATGTGCTGCGCAACCTGAGCCTGCCGGAGGCGAGCCAGTCCATCCTCGCCTCGGGCTTCGACGCCAACCCGGGCGCGGAGGGTGTGCGACTGCGTTCCCGCGGCAGCGTGGCGGCGCCATTGGCGGGCGGCGGCGGCGGCGCGACTTCCGCGCCCCCACAGGTGCCCGCACAGGCGCCCGCCGCGGGAGAGGCCGTCGTCGAGCTGCAGACGACGGACAACGCGGCCGTCGGCGAGACGCTTTCGGTGGGCATCACCAACCGCTCCGCCACGCCGGTGCGCGGCACGCTGAACTACGACGTGTCGCTGTTCACCCGGGCCGACGCCAGCGGCGCCGAGGCCAGCAGCGGCAGCGTGGAGCTCGAACTGGCACCGCAGGGGCAGCAGGTCGTCGTGCTGCGCGCGCGCAGCGGCGCGGCGGGCCAGGTGTCGTCATTGGAGCTGAGCAACCTGCGCGCAACCGGACCCAAGGGCGAGGTACTGGCGGTGCGCGTGGAAGGCCAGGGCGATGTCACCATCCGGCCCAATTAGGCGGCGCTCCCGTGGCTTCACGCTGGTGGAGATGCTCGCGGTGGTCACCATCGTCGGCATCCTCGCCGCCGCCGCGCAGCCACTGGCCGTGTGGGTGCACAAGCGCCAGCGCGAGGCGGAGCTGCGCCAGGCGCTGCGCACTCTGCGCAACGGGCTGGACGCCTACTGGCAGGCCGCGCATGAAGGCCGCATCACGCTGAAGACCGGCGACAGCGGCTACCCTCCCGACCTCGACAGCCTCGTGCAGGGCGTGCCCGATGCCAAGGATCCCGAGCACCGCAAGCGCATCTACTTCCTGCGCCGCCTGCCACGCGATCCGCTGGCCGACACGAGCCTACCGGCTGCGCAGAGCTGGGGGTTGCGCAGCTATGACAGTCCGCCCGATGCGCCAGCAGCGGGGCGCGATGTGTTCGATGTGTACTCGCGTGCCGAAGGCACTGCCATCGACGGCAGCCGCTACCGGGACTGGTGATGAAGCAGGCCCGCGGCTTCACGCTGATCGAGTTGATCGTCGTCATGGCGATCGTCGCGCTGCTCGCCAGCATCGCGGCACCGCGCTACTTCGCATCGGTAGACCGCGCCAAGGCCAACAGCCTGCGCTCGTCGCTGGCCGTCATGCGCGATGCCCTCGACAAATACGCCGCCGACAAAGGCCGCTACCCCGACACGCTGGAGCAGCTGGTGCAGGACCGCTATCTGCGGCAGGTCCCCGAAGATCCGTTGACAGGCAGCGCCGCAAGCTGGGTCAGCGTACCGCCGCCCGCCGAAGCCGACCTGGCCGGCCGCGTGGGCGACGTGCGCAGCGGCGCGGCCGGTCGTGCCCCCGACGGAAGCCTGTATGCGGATTGGTAACCGGTCGCGCGGCTTCACCTACCTCCTGCTGCTCTTCGTGCTGGCGCTGGGTGGCGTTGCGCTCGCAGCGCTGGGTGAGCAGGAGCTGACGCGCCAGCGCCGCGAGCGCGAGGCCGAGCTGCGCTTTCGCGGCGAGGCCATCGCCGCCGCGCTGGGCCGCTATGCCGAGCGCACACCGGTCGGCCATCTGCCGTTGCCCCAGCGCCTGGATGAGCTGCTGGCCGACAAGCGCTTTCCCAAGCCGCAGCGGCACCTGCGCCAACTCTATGCCGACCCTTTCACGGGAAAGGCCGATTGGGAACTGGTCTGGGGTCCGGCCGCGGTGGCCGTGGAAGCGGAAAGAGCCGCGAGCCAGCCGACCGCGAACGGCATCGTCGGCGTGCGCAGTGTCTCCGCGCGGCGCCTGCTCGCGACGGCGGGTGGGCATCCGACAGCGCACGACTGGGTTTTCATGACGCCGACCACGGCACCGATGGCCCCCGCCGAGTGATCCGCATGAGCCGAACGGCTCATGCCCGGTACAAGTCTTCAACGCACGGTCACGGGAGGTTTCTAGAGTTTCCAGTCTGTGAGTTCGTTGCGAAGTTTTGTGACGCGCCCTCCGCCAGGACCGATGCAACGCCGAACGCGCAACACATGACCAACTACGAAAATCCACCCGCCACGCCGCCGCCCGCCAACACCGATCCCGTCGAGGCCATCGTGCGCGCCGCCGAGTCCGCATTGACCGTACGGCGGCGCTACCAATTCTTCGTCTGGACGCAGAGCTATCTGAGCCGGCTCATCCCGCATCAGCTGGCCGTCTGCGGCAGCTACGACCGCGGCTCCCGCGAGCTGGTCTTCGATGTGTTCAACAGCGTCAGCCTGGAGCCCGCGCTGATGGATGCCCTCGGCGACGCACGCAGCCTGCTGATGCAGCACTGGCAAGCCTGCTGGCTGGACGCGCGCGGCAAGCCCGCCGTCATCACGACCGCCGACCTGGCCTTCGCGTCGCTCGGCAGCGTCCGCGATGCGCTGCTTGCCGCGCAGTTCCAGACCGTGCTTGTGCACGGCGTGTCGCGACCACAGCGGCCGCAGGAGATCGAGAGCTTCTTCGTCTTCGCAGCCCAGGACGGCGCGGCGCTGGCGGAGCATGCCAGCCGGCTAGAGCTGCTGATTCCGCACATCCACGGCGCCTGGCAGCGCGTGCAGGCGGTAGAACGCGATGTCGGCAGCCCGAGCACGCCCGTGACGCCGGCGATCAAGATCGGCGGTGTCACGCAGCGTGAGCGGGAGATCCTCGGCTGGCTGCGCGAGGGCAAGAGCAATCAGCAGATCGCCGACGAGCTCGGCATCAGCGCGCTGACGGTGAAGAACCATGTGCAGAAGATCCTGCGCAAGCTCAACGCCGCCAACCGTGCCCAGGCCGTGGCCCAGGCCATGTCTCTGCAACTGCTGGAGCGCGGGCCCGCGCCGCTGCCAGCCGCGCGAACGCGTGTGCTGCCTTAGGGAATTCGCGGGTTTGTTCGTAGTCCGTTCGGACTGCGAACCAAATCACGGGCCGGTGCGCATGTCACCAGAGGACACAAGAATGCCTCTGATCGATCTTTCTTGATCACCGCTCTTTGAACGCGGGTCAACCCGACCCAGGCGCCCAAGGCCACCGCCGATCGCAACGCGCGATCCAGGGGAGGCAGCCAGGCGTGACGGACCGTGGCCGATGTTGGCTGCGCGTCCCATCACTACTGTCCACGGAGAACATCCCATGAAGTTCAATACCCTTGCCCTGGCCGCCCTCGTGGCCGTTGCCGCTCCCGCCTTCGCTGCGGTCCAGACCGCCGGCGACATCGGCCAAGCCGAATATGTGTTCGTCGCCACCAATGGCTCCGGCTCCTACTTCCAGGATCTCGGCACCTCGACCGACGCGCTCTCCGCGCTGATGAACACCACCGGCAGCTTCAGCCAGTCCGTGACCGGCGCCGAATTCACCAAGTTCCTGAACTTCGGTGGCACGAACACCCAGTGGGCCATCATCGCCGCCCAGCCCATTGGCGACGGCTTCAACCCTGGCGAAATCAATGCCTGGACGACCCGCAACGTCAACCAGGCCCTGGGCACCGTCCAGAACTCCCAGTCCAACGACGCCACCAGCAATCTGGCCGTCGCCTTCATCAAGGCCGACAACGCGTCCAACCCCAAGGTCGCCAACAACCACCTGGCCAGCGCTTTTGGCACGTCGACCTACTTCACCAACGCCCTGACGGGTTTCAACGGCTACTTCAACGCCCGCAACGCTGTTGGCACCAGCGCCCAGATGGTCTACCTGACCCCGTCCAGCGATACGAGTGATGCCCCTTCGCAATACGAAGTGCTGATGAACACGTCGGGCAGCACGTACATGGCCAGCTTCGACGGCACCAACGTCAGCATCAGCGCTGCCGTCACGCCCGCTGTGCCTGAGCCCAGCACCTACGCCATGCTGGTTGCCGGCCTGGCCGCCGTGGGCTTCGTGGCCCGCCGCCGCAAGGCCTGATTGATCAGCCGGGCGCTCCGCCCGGCTCTCCCAACCCTTCTGCTCAACGTCAGCCGACCCCTTATCAGGGGTCGGGCTGGCGGAGCGCTTCCCGACCGCCTTCTCCTGAAAGCATTCATCATGAAGCTCCGTTCCTCCCTGATCGCCCTGGCCTGCCTGGCCTCCTTCGGCGCCGCCCACGCGCTGACCCCCACCGAGATCGTCACCGCCCGCGGCGACGGCTCGCTGAAGGAAGTGCGCCTGACCGGTGCCTCCGCCCTGCGCCTGCTGATCGGCGCCTACATCCAGTCCGACCTGGCCCAACCGACCACCTTCGACGTCTTCTTTGACTCGGCCGCCGGTTCCAACTACCGCGCCTACTCGTTCAAGACCAAGGTCGCGATCGGCACCTGGCCCGTCGGCACGCCGGTCGTCATCTACAAGCGTGACCTGGGCGGCTCGACCCAGGGCGTGGCCCCGCTGCTCAATGGCGGCGACGCGACCCAGACCCACATGCTGATCGACGCCAGCTGCACGACCAGCTCCGGCCCGTCGCCCGCGACCGACGTGCAGAAGCCCGGCTTCCTCTGTGCCGGCACCACCACGGGCCTGGCCCATGGTGGCTTCTCCGACGTTGAGCCACCCCTGCTGCAAGAAGTGGTCAACGGCGGCTCCGGCCTCGACACCTCCGGCCTCGACGCCGCCGGCTTCGTGCAGAACATCTTCGCCGTGGCCGTGAACAAGAAGCTCTACCTGGCGCTGCAGAAGGCCCAGGGCCTGGTGGCCCCCAGCGCGACCGTCATCGACGAGTCCGCCGCCGCCCAGCCCAGCATCCCCAAGACCTTCATCGCTGGCGCGCTGACCGGCCAGATGCTCGGCAGCTCGTCCAACAAGAAGGGTTGGAACCTGCTGATCCCCGCCTCGGTGGACAGCAACATCAACAACAAGCGCATCAACGTCTGCCGCCGCACCCCGGGCTCGGGCACGCAGGCCGCCTCCAACCTCTACTTCGCCAACAACCCCTGCGGCGGTGCCAACCAGTACACGCCGACCGCCGGCTCGACGAGCGCCACGCTGGCCGTCACCGGCTCGCTGACCACGCTGCAGAACAGCAGCACCGGCGCGGTTGAAACGTGCCTGGGCAACGTCGAAGCGCTTGCCGACAGCAGCGGTGGCGGCTACGCCTTCGGCGTGCTGGGCCGTGAGAACAACCCGCAGGCCCTCGTGAACGGCGTGCCGAGCGAGAAGGGCTATCGCTACGTCAAGCTCAGCGGCGCCACACCCAGCCGCGCTGGCCTGATCTCCGGCGAGTACGACTTCGCCGTTGAGGCCTCGATGCAATGGCCCAAGTCCGACGCCGCGAATGCGCCGGCCGCCGACGTGCTGGCCCTGATGACCAAGATGCGCGCCGAGCTGGGCAAGGCCTCCATCCTGCAAGGCCTGGACCCCGACTTGCAGAACGGCCTGGCAGCCTTGCCTTCGACCGTGGTCGGTGCCTGGTCTGACCTCGACGCCACGACCAAGAGCTACACCTCGCACACCAACCGTGCCAGCGCCAACAGCTGCTCCTTCGTGCGCATGACGAAGTAATCCAACGGCAATGCCGCAAGCGCGAAGGGCTCCGGGCCCTTCGCGCTTTCCCCCAAGCAACGTCTTCTTTGGCATGCGCACCGCGAGCCTGCGCACGCCAAAGCAAGATCGGCCACACCCATCCGACAGTCCACTTCGACAGCTTCACGATCGCCATCGCCCATGAACACCCGTCGCCAGCCTCACTCGATTTCGCGTCGCATCGTTCGATTGACGACCTCTGCCGCCGTGCTTGCCTATGCGGCGCAGGCGCACTCTGCCGTACGCACCGGTGAAACCACGCCGGAAGCAGTCACCTCCGGCAATACGCCGGAGCTCGTGCTGTTCGTCTGGGACCCGGTCAAAGAGGTTTCCTACGCCAAGGACCTGGGGATCAACGTCTACAAGGAGTTCTACGCCTCGGGCGACACATCGACCAACCTGTACGTCTACGGTCAGCAGGACACCCCCCGCTATCAGAAGCTTTTCGATCCGCTCAACACCGATCCCAATTTCCAGGGCTTCCTGACCAAGTCGACGGACCCCGCCAATCAAATCTGGGGCGTCATCGGGATCTCGGTGAATTCAGACCTCGCTCTGCAGCAGTTCGGCGCGTCAACCTACATGACGCTGAAGCACACATCTCCAAACGGCACGGTGGACCCTGAGTACACCAACCTGATGGGCATGAACAACGGCGACTTGGCCGACGCTGTGGGCACGCTCGGCAACAATTTCGGGCGACTCAACACCCAGGCCGGCAACTGCTCCGGCACTTGCGCCACCGACTACGCCGCCAATAGCTCCTACCTGAATGTGAAGGGCCAGCTGGCGTATGCCGGCAGCATCTTCAAGGCTGACCAGACACTGCCAAGCGCGGCTGCCGGCTCGCCCAGCATCTTCAACGCAGTCAATCACTCGTCCTGGTTCTACGCCACCACGGCAACCAGCGACAACAGCACGGACGCTATCGCCGTCGACGAATTCGACAACGGCACACTCGCCGGCGGCCACGACGCCTACTGGGGCCTTGGCATCGACAGCAATGGCAACTACATCCTCAGCTTCACGATGGAGCCGTCGCTCGCCGAGGCCCAGACCGCCGCGGGCGCGCTGCTGCGCCTGCGCACCGACTTCACCGCCAACTACGGCCACGCGCGCCTCATCACCGTGCCCGGCGGTGACGCGCTCAACGGCGTCGGCGCCGTGACCGCCGTTCCCGAACCCGCGACCTGGGGACTGATGGGCCTGGGCTTGGCCATGCTGGCCGCGCGCGCGCGCCGTCGCACCCGCTGAGCGCCGTACCGGCCGTCAGCCCGCGCGCCATCGTGCGGCCGCCGTTTTCTGCCACGCCATGGCCGTCGTTCTTGCGAACTTGCGGTCGCCGTTTTTCACGACCGCTTCACCCGCCTTCGGGACACTGATTTCATGGATGCCGGTTCGATGCGCGCCCGCCTGCGGGCGCGCTTCCACTTCGTGTTTGCTGTTGCCTTGTCGCTGTGCGTCGGCAGCCTTTCGGTGCATGCGCAAACGGCCGCGCAAACCACCCTGCGCTTCGACATCCTCGAGTTCGAGATCGAGGGCAACACGCGCCTGACCGCCACGCAGGTGGAGGCCGCCGTCATGCCCTTCATGGGCGAGGCCCGCGACATGGCCGCGATCGAAGGTGCCCGCGCCGCGCTGGAGAAGGCCTACCAGGGCGCCGGCTTCCTGACCGTCTTCGTTGACGTGCCCGAGCAGCGCATCGACGGCGGCCTGGTGCGCCTGGCCGTGCTGGAAGGCCGCATCGTCAAGCTCTATGTGACCGGCTCGCGCTACTACGACCAGGGCCGCATTCGCGCCGCAGCGGCCGAGCTGGCCGAAGGCCAGGTGCCCAACTTCAACGTCGTTCAGCAGCAGGTGGCCACACTCAGCCAGACGGCCGAGCGGCGCGTGCAGCCGGTGCTGCGACCGGGCCGCGAGCCGGGCACGGTGGAGGCCGAGCTCAAGGTCAGCGACAAGCTGCCTCTGGGCGGCAGCGTCGAGATCAACAACGCCGCCGCAGCCGGCACTGAGCCGCTGCGTGCGGCGCTTAATCTGCATTACGACAACCTCTTCCAGCGCGAGCACTCGCTGTCCTTCACCGCCCTGACGGCACCCATGCAGACCAGTCAGTCTCGCGTGCTGGTGCTGAACTATCTCGTGCCGCTGGACGACGGCGCGTCGCTGAGCTTCAGCGCCATCAACTCCAGCAGCGACGTCGACAGTCTGGGCGGCACGCGCGTGCTCGGCAAGGGCACCACGCTGGGCGTTCGCTACGGCCTGAACCGCCTGGACACCAATGCGGCCCACGGCCTGTCGCTGGGCTTCGACGTGAAGGACCTGAAGGAAGACGTGCAGACCAGCGCCGGCACCCTCAGCGCACCGCTGCGCTATGCGCCGCTGCAACTCGCCTACAACGGCAGTTGGTGGGGAGAAAGCGGCGCCAGCCAGCAGTTCAGCGCCAACGCCGTCTTCGGCCTGCGCCCCGTGTGGCGGCAAACGCGCTCGGACTGCCAACTCGCCGACGGCAGCTTTGGCAGCGCCGACCAATTCGCCTGCAAGCGCCGCGGCGCGGACGGTGGCTTCACGACGCTCAAGCTCGACTGGCGCGGCAGCCGCCGGGTTGGCCCTACCGAATGGGCGCTGCGGGTGGGCGGTCAGCTCGCCAGCCAGCCCCTGGTCAGCGCCGAGCAGTTCTCCGTCGGCGGTGCGGACTCGGTGCGCGGTTATCCCGAGGGCGCCGTGTCGGCCGACTACGGCGTGCTCGCCTCCTTCGAGCTGCGCAGCCGCAACCTCGCGCCGGCGCTGCTTTCGGCTTTCGAGGGCGCCAACCTGCCGCCCTTCACCGAACTCGTCTTCTTCGGCTTCGGCGACGTCGCCCGCGTGGCCCTCATCGAGCCCGAGCCCGGCCAGCCCCATCGCAGCACGCTGATGGGCACGGGCCTGGGCGTGCGCCTGGGCCTGCAGCCAGGCCTGAGCCTGGCGCTGGACTGGGCGCGCCGCCACCGGGACGTCGTTGGCCGCAGCCTGCCCACCGAGCGCGTGCATGTGCGCGCCGCCGTGCGCTTCTGAGCCCCGCCATGACGACGACCACTGCCCGCTGGATGCTCCGCCCGCTCGTCGCGGCCCTGGCTGCGTCGCTGCCGCTGTACGCGCTGGCGCAGTCGCGCGTCACGGCGCCGCCGCCACCGCCACCCAAGACGCTGCCCGTGCCCGCCGCCGGCTGGCGCGTCTATGGCAACAAGGCCGAGACCCAGGCGCTGCCCACCATCAGCGCCGATGGCCGCGCGATGCTCATCCAGCAGAACAGCCAGCGCGCCATCTACGCCTGGCAAAGCTTTGACATCGGCGCCGACGCCTCGGTCACCTTCGACATGGCGCAGGCGGGCTCCAGCGCGCTCAACCGCATTGGCAGCGTCAGCCCCAGCCTCATCTTCGGCCAGCTCAAGGCCACCAACGGCGGCGAGATCCTGCTCTACAACCGCAACGGCATCCTGTTCGGCAAGGACGCCCGCGTCGACGTCGGCGCGCTGATGGCGACGACGCTCGCGCCGAAGGACGCCGACTACGCCAACGGCTTTGTCACCAACATCACCGGCGGCAGTCCGGCGCTGCGCTATGACGGCGCGGCGGCCGACTACGTCGACGCGAAGAACTTCATCCGCGTCGAGCCCGGCGCGCTGATCACCACCGGCGAAGGCGGCCGCATCCAGCTCTACGCCAAGCGCGTCGAGAACGCCGGCACGCTGACCGCGCCCGGCGGTCAGGTCGTGCTCGGCGCCGGTGCCGAGGTCTTCTACAAGCTGCCGACCGCGGAGCCCATCTACGCATCGGAAGCCAATCCCAACGTGCCGGCGCTGCGCGGTCTGCTCGTCGAGGTGGGCCGCGGCGACATGGACAGCGGCGCCGGCTCGGTGGAGCACACCGGCAGCATCAGCGTGCCGCGCGGCAACGCGACGCTCGTGGGCCTGGCCGTCAACCAGGCCGGCCGCATCAGCGCGACGACCAGCGTGTCGCAGAACGGCTCCATCCTGCTGCTGGCCCAGGGCGATGCGGGGGCCAACCGCGCCGGCAGCGATACCCCTCTGGCCACCTCCGACCCCGACTACAAGCGGCCCGTGAAGAGCGGCACGCTGACGCTGGCCGCCGGCAGCGTCACCGAAATCACGCCGGACAACAACGGCGCCGACGGCAAGCCGCTGACCAGCGACGACAACGCCAGCTTCACGCGCTCGCGCCTGCAGTTCGCCGGCAGCCTTATCGATGTACAGGGCCGCGTCATCGCCCCAAGCGCCCAGGCCGAGTTCCGCGCACTGGACAAGCCCAACTTCGACGCCGACCTCATCACCGCGCGCCCGCTGAACACCCAGGCCGGCCGCTTGCTCATCGGCAGCGGCGCCAACGTCGACCTCTCCGGCACGACGGACACGATGCTCAGCGCCGCGCGCAACTTCGTCACCACGGAGCTGCTGGGCAGCAACGACCTGAAGGACGCGCCGCTGCAAAAGGACGGCCTGCTCTATCGCAACAAGGTCACGCTGGACATTCGACAGGCCTCACCCATCCTTGGCGACCTGGCCAGCTACCGCGCCGGTCTGCAGCGCAGTGCGACCGAGCGGCTGTCTAGCGGCGGCAGCCTTAAGCTCATCGCCGGCGATGCCGTGCTGGCGCAGAGCGGCTCCAGCCTCAAAGTCGATGGCGGCAAGGTCACCTACACCGACGCCCTCGTCGCGCCGACCCAGCTCTACAGCAACGCCGGCACCGCCTACACGCTGAACACCGCGCCCAAGGACCTCGTCTACACGGCCGTCACCAACGCCGGCACCAACAAGACCCGCTTTGATCGTTGGGGGCCAATGGTCGGCTACGGCGTCGTCAGTCCCGCACGGCTGGAAAGCGGCTATGTGGACGGGCAGGCCGGCGGCAGCCTGACGCTGATCGCGCCCAGCATCTCGCTCAATGGCCAGCTGCACGGCAGCACGGCACTGGGCGCCCGCCAGCGTCTCGGCCAGGACGCCCTGCCCGCCACTGCCCAGCTCGTCATCGGCGCGCTGCAGCATGTTGGCGCCTTCGGCAGCAGCAGCTATGCCGGCGCGGTGCTGGGTGACTTCGAGCTGACCGCGGCCGACGCCGCGCCCGCCGCTGGCTCGGGGCTGTCACTCGACACGCTGCGTCAGTCCGGCTTCGGCTCGGTCAGCATCACTGCCGTCGGCGGCGTGAAACTGGCCGGTGACCTCGATCTGCCCAGCCGCGGCGTGCTGCGACTGCAATCCGAGCAGGGCACGGTCGACGTCGCCGGCTCAGTGCATGCAGCCAGCGGCCAACTCACGCTGCGCAGCCTCAACGGCGACGTGAAGGTCGCCGAGCAGGTACACCTAGACGTGGCCGGCGCCTGGGTCAATGCCGCGCTGGACCCGCTGCTGACGGCCTCGGCACCCAGCACCGCCATCACTGGCGGCAGCCTCAACGTGCAGGCCGGCGGCAACCTCACTCTGGGCAGCGGCAGCGTGCTCGACGTGTCCGGCGGCGGCCTCGTCAGCGGCAGCCAGACTGTCAGCGGCGGCGCGGCCGGCAACATCACATTGGCCGCGGGACCGACGGGCGTGACCGCCGACACCACGCCGCGCACGCTGGACCTCGGCGCCGAGTTGCGCGGCTATTCGCTGACCCAGGGCGGCAGTCTCAGCCTCGCTGCACCGGCCCTGCGCTTCGGCGGCACGTCCACTGCACCAGACGCACCCGGCACGCTGCGCCTGGACGCAGCTTTCCTGAACCGCGGCGGCTTCCAGAGCTTGGCCTTCGACGGCCGTGAATCCCTCCTCGTCGAGACCGGCACGACGCTGGCGCCGCGGCTGCAGCTTTGGCAGGCCACGGCGGCTAGCCGCTTTGCGCCCAGCGGCAGCCGCACGGCCGACCTCTTCACCGCGGCACCACAGACGCTCACGCTGCCCAAGCCCGTCAACCTCAGCCTCGCCTCCAGCGGCTACCGCGCCGACCTGGCGCCGGGCCAACTTGACATTGCCGCCGGCGCCGGCGTGTCGCTGGATCCGACCGGTCGCCTCGATCTCTCCGCGCGCAATCGCCTGCGCGTGGACGGCAGCCTCGTCGCATCTGGCGGGCAGGTCAACCTGAGCCTGAAGAGCGACGACGGCGCCGCCAACCAGGCGCGCAATCTGTGGCTGGGTAGCACGAGCCGCATCGACGTGGCCGGCCTGCGCCAGTTGCAGCCGTCCAACGACGGCCTGCTGAGCGGCCGCGTGCTGGCCGGCGGCAGCATCAGCCTCGACGCCGGCGTGGGCAGCATGGCCTACAGCACCAGCCTCGTCGTGCAACAAGGCGCGCGCCTGGACATCGGCGGCGCGGCCGGGCTGCTGGACGTTCGCGAGCGCGCTGACGGCGGCGACCGCGTCACGCGCCAGCTCGTCGGCAGCGCGGCCGGCAGCCTGGCGGTGCGCGCCAACGGCCTGCTGCTGCTCGAAGGCGATCTGCACGCCCAGGCCGGCACGCCCGACCAGAACGGCGGCCGGCTGCAGGTGCGCCTGGAGGCCAGCTACACCGACCCCAGCCTGCTGCCGCCCGTGCATGAGCTGGTGCTCGGTGCCACCGACGGCCAGCTCAGCGCTGCGCTCACCGCCGACGGCCTCGGCCGCGCCGCCGACGTGAACCCGCTGGCCCGCGTCGATGCCCCCTGGGCCGCACGTGCCGGCATCACCGACCTCAGCCTCAGCGCCCGCGAGCGCATCGCCATCGAGGGCGGCGTGTCGCTGAATCTCGGCCGTGCACTCACGCTGGACAGCACGGTCCTGGCCGTCACGCCGCTGGCCAGCCAGCGCGCCGCCACGTTGTCCGCGCCGCTGTTGAGCTGGGCGAATACCCAGGCCGTCGTCGAGCTGGGCCTCTTCCGGCGCGACGCGGCCTTGCCCACCACCGGCAGCGGCCGCCTCAGCCTGCAGGCCGGCGAGCGCCTGGACGTCAGCGGCCAGGTCGTCAGCCAGGGCATCAGCCAGCTTCAGTTGGCGAGCGCCGGCGACCTGCTGCTGCAAAAGCCCAACGCCAACGTCGCCGGCGATGGCCGCCTCGCGACCGCGGCCGACCTGGCCTTGAGCGCGCGCCAGATCTTTCCGGCCAGCGACACCGCCTTCACCATCGATGCCAGCGGCCAGCGCGTCGACATCGCCCAGCCGGCCGGCGACGCGCCCGATCTGCCGTGGAGCGCCGGTGGCCGGTTGATGGTCAACGCCAAGACCATCGTGCAGGGCGGGCGCCTGCGCGCACCCGAGGGCAGCCTGACGCTGAGGGCCGGCGAGTCGCTGCAACTGCTCGCAGGCAGCGAGACCTCGGTCAACGCGGATGGCCGCAGTTTCCTGTTCGGCAGCTGGAACGGTGAGCGCTGGCAGGCGCCCGGCAGCAGCAGCGGCAGCATCATCAGCGCGGCGCCGGCCAAGGCCGTCCTGCTCGACGCGCCGCAGCTCAGCGTTGCACCCGGCGCCAAGCTCGACCTCAGCGGCGGCGGCCAGTTGCTCGGCTGGCAGTTCGTCGCCGGCCCCGGCGGTTCGACCGACATCTTCAGCGCCGCCGACGGCAGCTACGCCATCGTGCCCGGCGTGCGCAGCAGCGGCGCCGCCGACAACTCGCTGCCGGGCCTGCCCGCGCTGGGCCGCCAGATCAACTTCGGCAACGCCGGCCTGACGCTGCCCGACGGCACCGTGCTGAGCGGCAGCTACACACTGCTGCCCGCGCGCTTCGCGCTGCTGCCGGGCGCGCTGCTCGTGCGCCCAACCAGCGGCACGGCCCTCTCGCTGGGCCGCGCGGTCACACGCGACGACGGCAGTCTGCTCGTCGGCGCCAAGCTCGGCCAGGCCGGCACCACGGTGCTCGACGCTCTGACCAGCAACTGGCAGCTGCTGACGCCCAAGCAGGCGCAGCGCTACAGCGAGATCCGCCTCGCCGGCGCCGACGCCTTCTTCGGCGCGCTGGCTGTGCGCAACGACGCCGCGACGCCGGCGCTGAACCGCGACGCCGGCGCGCTGGTCGTCACGGCACAGCAGGCCGACATCCGCGGCGCGCTGCGCTTCGCAGCGGCCAAGGCCGCCACCGGCGAAGTTGGCCAAGGCGGCAGCGCCTACTTCGGCGCCACGGACATCCGGGTCGGCGCCGGCCCGGCCGATACCGGCATCCTGCAGCTCGGCAGCGAGCAGCTCAATGCCCTCGGCGTCGACAAGCTCGTGATCGGCGCGGTGCCGACGGATCTGCAGCATCCCGGCAACCTCGACGTGCGCGCACTGAATCTGAGCATCGGCGCCGAACCCGGACTGGCGCTGACCGCACCGACGCTGCTGCTGGCCGCGCGCCAGCGCCTGGACATCGGCGCCGGCGCCGCATTGCAAGCCCAGGCCAGCACCGCAGGCAGCGCGGCCGGCGCCACGACCCTGAATCTCAGCGGCGACGGCGCCGCCGTGCTGCTCAGTGCTCGCGCGGACACCCAGCTGCTGCGCAGCGGCGCCACATTGAATGGCGGGCGCCTCGAGATCGACGACAAGGCCTCGCTGCAGGCCATCGGCGGCCGCGTGCAGCTCGACGCCACGGGCAGCACCCAGCTCGCCGGCAGCGCCGCGCTGAACGCAGCCGCGCTGGGCATCGGCGTGCCGCGCCTGCAACTCGGCGGCAGCCAGGCGCTCGCCGACAACAGCCTGCTGCTCGGCGGCGCGCTGCTCGGCCAGCTCGGCGGCGCCAGCGAGCTGCTGCTGCGCAGCTACTCCAGCCTCGACCTGGTCGGCGCGCTCGACTTCGCCAGCAGCGGCCACCTGACCCTCGACACGCCGGCTCTGCTCGCCGCCACCGCGGCCGACGACGCGCGCCTTTCCGCCCAGTCCCTTGTGCTGCTCAACAGCACCGGTCGCAGCTCGACCGAGGCGGATGCGAACGGCAAGATCGCCCTGACCAGCGCCGGCGCACTGCAGATTGCCGCCGGCAGTCAAGCCTGGCAGGCCGGCAGCACCCAGCTCACCGCACCCGGCGGTGTGATCCTGGCCGGCAATAGCCAGGTGTCCGCCACGGGCAACCTGAGCGCGGCGACGAGCGCCATCAGCGCCAACGCCGACGGCACCGCACCGGCCCACGGCCAGTGGACTGTGCAGGGCCGCCTGCAGCTGCTGAACGCGGCCGCCACCGGCATCCCCACCGCGCGCGGGGCCGCCGCCCAGCTCACGCTGGCCGCGCAGTCCATCGACATCGCGACCGACATCGACCTGCCCGCCGGCCAACTCGTGCTGAACGCCGACGGCGACCTCAACATCGGTGCCGGCCGCCTCAGCGTCGCCGGCCGCAGCGACAGCATCACCAGCGCCGGCCACAGCGTGCGCACGGATCTCGCCGCCGGCAGCCTCAGCGCCACCAGCGCCAATGGCGACCTGACGCTCGCCGGCGCGGCCCGGCTCGACGTCTCCGGCGCCGGCGACGGCGATGCCGGCCGACTCAGCCTGAATGCCCCTCAAGGCCGGCTGACGCTGGCCGGCGAACTGCGCGCCTCGGCCTCCGACGCCGCCGTTGTCGCCGCCAGCCTCAGTGTCGATGCCAGCCATCCCGGAGAACTCGACACGCTGGCCCAGGCCATCGCGGGGGCCGGCCAGCGCGCCTTCGAGCAGCAGATCACCGTGCGCAGCCGCAGCGACGACCTGAGCCTGGGCGGCCGCGCCCGCCTGGCGGCCCGGTCGATCGAACTCAGTGCCGACACCGGCACCCTGGCGGTGGCCGGCGAACTCACCGCGCTGCCGTCGCGCAGCAGCGGTGGTCAGATCCAGCTCAATGCCGGCCAAGACCTCGTCATCGCCGACGGCGCCCGCCTGGTCGCCCGCAGCGCCGGCAGCGGCAGCGACGTCGATGCCAGCCGCATCGCACTGAACAGCGCCAACGGC
>JAEKLF010000191.1 GCA_019509985.1 Burkholderiales bacterium
GAGGGCGCAGCGACGCGCATCTGGTCTTCGCTCAGCGGCTCTTCGCTGCGAACGACATGAGTGGTGCGACCGGCAAAGCGGGCCGCAAGCGTGGGATGTGTCGAGTACATGATGGATTCCTTCGATCGTTGACGAGCTCAAAGGGCGGCCACGAGTGGGATCACCAATGCCCGCCCGAATGGCTTCAGGCACCGGCACTGGCCGGTTGTCGTGGCGTGCTGGACACCCCGGCGCTCTGGCCACTGCGTCGCGCCTCGGCCTCGGCACGCGTGTCCAGGTAGTCCATTTCCTCGGCCGTGAACTCCAGGCCGTAGACCGTCTCGCCGTTCTTCTCGTAGTTGTTGTTGCGCACGCGACCCACAATGTTCACGTGCGAGCCCTTGCCCAGGTAGTCGGCGGCGTTCTCCGCCAGGCTGCCCCACAGCGTCCACTGGATCGCCGTCGCTTGCTGCTCGCGCGCCTCACCTGAACCGCGCACCGAGTTGCTGATCGCCGTCACCGTCGCCTTGGTGATGCGGCCGTCCGGGCGCTCCACGAACTGAACCAGCAGCGGACCCGCCAGATGGGCATTGCGTTGAATGACTTGAACGTTGGCCATGACCAATCTCCTTCAAGAAAGACCCGCCGGGCTCCGGACTGGATGCCCTGACTGCAGATCCTCTTGCTCGGACTCCTCGCTCCCGCCCACGGGCGGGCGGGGGGTGGGCATGGCCCCTTCCCTCACGGGAAGGGGTTGGGGATGGGTGGGGTTGTTTTCAGCAGCAAAGCAATGAGCCGGTTTCCCGGCCCATCGCTAGAAGATCCCCCCACCGTTCCCCCTCGCCCCAGCACGGGGGACGCGTGGGGGGTCGCGATGGGACCACCGACGCAGAGCTGCCCTCCCCCGTTGGCGACGCAGCGGCCGCAGGCGATGTGACAGCTCGCCTGGCGCAGCGCTTGCAGCGAAGGAGCTTCAACACCACGAACAGCGGCGTCCCTGCGGCCGGCGTGACACCAAGCGCAGCGACTGGCGCGCCGGTCGAGCCGCTGCGAGCACTTCAGAGCGGCCCGGCTTCGGGCTTGGCGGGTGACCGGTGTGGCGATCTGGCCGACACAGCGCGCCGCGCAGCTCTTCAGAACCGGCCAGTTCGCCAAGCGGCCCGTTCACGCGCAGCGTGAAGGAAGAAGAGCCGCGATCACTGGGCACGGGAAGGGCCGCGACAGGGTCCATCCGTCTCACTTTCCCGTCGAGCGTGTCCGCCATCGACGCCCCTTAGCAACGCCACGCCGCGCTCACCGCCGCAACAGCCCGCCCCACGAATCTGCAGTTCGTCCGCCCTCTCGCGCGATCCATCGCCTCGCACTCGCGGCAGCGGCCCCGACTGCAGACACTGCAATCACTGACACAGCCAACCCACCGGAGCCCACCATGAACACCGCCGCGAAGACCCTTTTCATCGCCCTCGCCGCTGTTGCCGCTGCTGCCGCCACCGGCGTCGGCCTGGCTAATCGCGCTGCAGCGCCCGCGACTGAGGTCATAAAGCTGGAGCGCGTGGTTGTGGTCGGCAAGCGCGCAGACGCGATGGTCGTCGCCCAGCTGCCGCGTGTCGTCATCGAAGGTCGCCGCACGGTGGCGAGCGAAGTCACGTTGGTCTCGGCCCAGACGGCCGTCCCGATCGTCTGAGGTCTCGCTGCTGTCAGTCACCAACCCGCCGCTGGCGGGTTTTTCTTTGCCGCAAAGCGGCAGCGGCCCGGCAACGGGCATGGCGGGCGAACGGGGCGGCGATCTGGCCGGCCAAGCGCGAAGCGCCGTTCATCAAGGCCGGCCAGTTCGCCGAGCGGCTCTTTCATGCGCAGCGTGAAGGACACAGGCCGCGATCCTCGGTCGCGGGAGGGCCGCGCATGGGAGGTTTGCCTCCGCGGCTCGGGAGGAACGCCTGGAAGAGCCACCGCGCCTGGTCGCCTCGACGGCGTCCAGATGCGGCAGACGGCAAGCGGCCCGCGTGCCGACAGCGCCGGCTGCTTGTCGTCAAAGATCTTGTCGAGACGCCAGGCCGCGCAGGGGGCCTGGCTTCATGCTGCCCGGCCCCCGGGCTGTGACGGGCGCCGTCAATGCCGAACAGGCCTGCGGCCAGATCGGCAATGCTGGTGCGGGTACGGGACGCGCGCCGCCCAGGCAACGCCTCGGCGGCACCAACTCA
>JAEKLF010000225.1 GCA_019509985.1 Burkholderiales bacterium
TGGGCCACCTACCGGCTGCGCGTGCGCCGGCTGCCGACGAACCGGCCCATCGACCGGCGCGAACTGCCCGCACGCTGCTTCGCGAACGCCGCCATCAAGTGGCAGGCGGTGGCGGACGAGGCCATCGCGGCGGCCGCGCGCGGCCAGGCCGTGCTGGTCGGCACGCGCAGCGTCGAAGCCAGCGAGGCGGTGGCGGCCGTGTTTGCCGAGCGCGGCGTCGAGGCCGTCGTGCTGAACGCGCGCCAGGACGCCGAAGAGGCCACCATCGTGTCGCGTGCCGGTGCGGCCGGCCGCATCACCGTCGCCACCAACATGGCCGGCCGCGGCACCGACATCAAGCCCGATGCCACGGCGCTGGCCGCCGGTGGCCTGCACGTCATCCTGACCGAATATCACGAGTCCCCGCGCGTGGACCGCCAGCTCTTCGGCCGCAGCGGCCGCCAGGGTCAGCCGGGCACGGTGCGCGCACTGGTCGCGGCGGACGACCCCCTCTTCAAAACCCTGCCCGCGCCGCTGCGCGCCGCACTGGCCCGCGGCCAGGCTCTGGCGCTTGCCGTGCGCCTGGCCCAGCGCGACGCCGAAGGCCGCGCCTGGCAGATGCGCAAACAGACCCTGCGCCAGGATCGCGAGTTACACCGCATCATTGGCATTGCCGGCAACACGACATGAAACCCCACGCCTTCCTCGCCCTGCTCGCCCAAGTGGCGGCCATGCCGGCCTTTGCCGCCGATTACGACTGCATGATCGAGCCCGCTCAGACGGTCGAGATCCGCAGCCCCGTCGTCGGCATCCTGGAGCGCGTGCACGCGCGCCGCGGCGAGGCCATCCGCCAGGGCCAGGTGCTGATAAGCATTGAGAGCAGTGTGGAGGCCAGCGCCGCCGAATCGGCCAAGGCACGGGCCGATGCGCAGGGCCAGACGGAGCTGTCGCGCGCCAAGGTGGCCGCGCTGCGCGAGAAGGCGCGCCGGCTGCAGGATCTGCTGGCCGAGGAATTTGTTTCGGCCCAGGCGGTTGAAGATGCGCAAGCCGAACTCAAGTTGGCCGAAGCGGAACTGAAAACCGCCACGGAGAACAACCAGATTGCCCGCCTCGACCACCGCCAGGCCGTCGACCAGTTGCGCCGCCGCCAGATCCTGGCGCCGTTCAGCGGCGTCGTCGTCGACCAATACCTCTACCCGGGCGCGCTGATGGACAGCAGCGACACCAAGAAGCCGGTGCTGAAGATCGCCCAGACTGACCCGCTGAAGGTGCAGGCCCTGCTGCCGGTCAAGGCCTTCACGCAAGTCAAGGTGGGGCAGGTGGTCAGCGTCACGCCCGAGGCGCCGTTCGGCGACAAGCCCATCCAGGCCAGGGTGCGCACGGTGGACCGCGTCGTCGACGCGGCGGCCGGCACCTTCGGCTTCGTCGCCGAGATCGACAACGCCAGGGGTGAACTTCCGGCTGGCTTGCGCTGTCGGGTGAAACTGACCCCCTGATGTTCAAGCTGCTCTTCGCTCCGCTGCGCTGGCTCTTCCGAGTCGTCTTTGCGCTGCTCATCCTGTTCGAGGAGTGGGGTTGGGAGCCGCTGCGGCGCGTCTTCGCGCTGTTCGCAAGGCTGCCGGTCATCCGCCAGTTCGAGGCCCTGCTCAAGCGCTTGCCGCCGCGCTGGGCCTTTGTCGTGCTGGTGCTGCCCAGCCTGCTGATCCTGCCGATCAAGCTCGCGGCGGTCTGGCTGGTGACCAGGGGCCACGTGCTGCTGGGCGTCGGCATCGTCGTCGCGGCCAAGCTGTTCGGCACGGCGCTGCTGGCCTGGCTGTTCCAGCTCATCCAGCCGGCGCTGATGCAGCTGCCCTGGTTCGCCAGGGTCTATGCGCGCTGGACAGCCTGGAAGGCCGAGCTGCTGGCCTGGGTGCGCGCCAGCGGCGTGTGGCGCACGGCGCGGGCGATCAAGCTGCGCATGAAGCGATTCTTCAGGCGCGGACGACAGACACCACCGGCCTGACCTTCAGGCGTTGCTCGCGCTGCACGTCGATCTCCGCGCGGATGCTCTCGAGTTCGGTCTGGCGGTCGTCGCGGTAGAAGATGTTGTAGGCCTCGAAGGGCACCATGCGGCCGTCGGGCCGGGCAATGTGGATGCAACTCTTCTTCAGCGCGCGGATGTCCAGCGACTGCGCGTCCATGAACTGCACGATGAGCACGCGGAAAACATCGCGGTAACTCAAGCGCGGCGCATCAATCTTCGGCAGGCAGCACAGCAGCTCCGACAGGCAGTTGGACTGGCTCTCGGGCGAGTGGTTGGTGGAGAACAGCTTGAAGACCGAGGCCTTCAACGCCGGGTCGCCCTCGAAGACGATGGTGCTGCGGTCGCCGCTGAGCAGCGTGGCGGCGTCGAGATAGCGCGTCAGCGGCACCAGGCCGTTCGGGCTGCGCAGCGCATAAGCCATGGCCAGCGTGTCGGGGTTGCAGGGCACGGGCAGCACGTCGGCCAGCGTGAAGACGCCACTCTGCTCGGCGATGCGGCGACGCAGCTCGCTGACCGTGAGGCGGTGCTTCGCCGCGTCGTAGGCCTCGACGCGGCCGGCGTTCTGGATGGGCTGCAGCGTCACGCCGCGCACGCAGGAGTAGCTTTGGCCGTGACGGATGACGTCGCCGATCTCGTTGTCGTTGATGCCGCGCTTGACCGTCATCACCAGCGTCGTCGAGATGCCCAGCGCATCCAGTCTCGCCAGCGCCGCGTCGTGCGGGCCGCGCAGGTCGGCGCCACGCAGATCCATCAGCGCCTCGCGCCTGAGCGAGTCGAACTGCAGGTAGACCTCCAGCCCCGGTGCATAGTTCGCCAGCCGCTCGGCAAAGGCGGCATCCTGGGCGATGCGCAGGCCATTCGTGTTGACCATCAGGTGCTTGATGGGCCGGGCCTTGGCCGCGTCGAGGATGTCGAAGAACTGAGGGTGCAGCGTCGGCTCGCCGCCGGAGATCTGCACGACATCGGCCTCGCCCTCGCTGGCGACGACGGCGTCCAGCATCGCGATGACCTCGTCCATCGTGCGGTGGCTGAGGCGCTCAGGGCCGGAGCCGGCATAGCAGGTGGGGCAGCGCAGATTGCAGTGGTCGCTGATCTCGATGAGGGACAGGCAGCTGTGCTGCATGTGGTCCGGGCACAGGCCGCAGTCGTAGGGGCAGCCGTATTTCATGGACGTGGCGAAGCGCTGCGGCATCTCGGGTGGCTTGACGAACACCTCGCGGCATTGGCGGTAGTAGGCCGCGTCGTCGCTGACCAGCACGCGCTCGGCGCCGTGGGCGGGGCACCACTTGTCCATGTAGACGTGGTCGTCCTTGATGACGATCTTGGCCTCGCACGGCCGCAGGCAGGTCGTGCAGACGGACTGCGTCGTGTCGTAGAACAGGTAGGGGCGGTTCTTGCGGTTCATGGCGTGGCGAGAGCGGGTTGGCGCAGGGCGCGCGCGACGATGGGCGTGTAGACGGCCAGCGCGATGAGGCAGGTCCACTGGATGCCCGACAGGCCGAGCGGCCAGGCGACGGGCACGGGCTTGAGGAACTCGACCGCGAAGCGCCACAGCAGATAACCGCTCAGGAAGAGCTTGAAGGCGAGACCTGGTGTGGCGAAGCGGGCGCGGTGCAGTGCAAGGCCGAGCGGGAGGACCAAGGCAATCTCGTAGAGCTGTGTCGGGTGGCGCTCGATGCCATCACCGAAGTCCACGCCCCACGGGGCAGCCGTCGGCAGGCCGTAGGTGTCGTCATGCAGGCCAGCGAGGAAGCAGCCGACGCGGCCGATGGCGAGGCCGATGGCGATGGGCAGCACCATCGCGTCGCCGGTGCTGCGCGTCTGGCCGCTGAAATGCTTGGCCAGCTCCACGCCGACGAGCCCGCCGAGCAGGCCGCCGACGATGCTCTGGCCGGGGAAGACCAGAGTGCCGCTGCGCCACATAGCGAGCACGACGTCGGGCCGCTCGATGAGGAAGACGAGCTTGTTGCCGATGGCCGCGCCCAGCAGCAGGCCGACGAGTACACCGAAGTTGCCCGGCGCCAGCGCGTCGCCCCGGTGCTGATGCCGCAGCGTGCGGCGCCACAGGGCAGCGCCCAGCGCCATGCCGGCCCAGGCGAAGGCGCTGTGCACCCAGGCGGCGGTGATGGCGTCGGCGATCAAGCGTCGGTCTTGCGAAAGCGCCTGGACAGCAGCACGCCGCACCAGAACGCCAGCCCCCCGCCGATGAGCAGGCTCGGCACGGCGATGACGAGGATGGCGCCGGAGAAGTTCTCGGGCCCGGGCGATGACAGGCCCGACAGGCCCATCACCGTGAACGCCGCGCCGCACAGACCCGCGAGGCCGAAGCCGAGTGTGGCCACGGCCAGCAGGCCGACGATGAAGATGCGCCCGACAGGGGTGCCGGTGTCTCGGGTCATGAAGGATCGTCTCCGGCGGGTTGCCCGCGCACGACGCGCAGGATTTCTTTGACGCAGACCCTGACCATGAAGAAGCCGCCGATCAGGCACGGGAGGGACAGCAGCAGCATGGCAGCACCGGCACCGTTCCAGCTGAGCATTTCCGGCAGCACAGACGCCGTGAAGAAGCCGCCGCACAGACCGATGGCGCCGAAGCCCAGAACGCCCACCGTCATCAAGATGAGCAGCAGGCCGCGCGCGAGCGGCGATTGGCCGTCGCTCATGCCGGTTGCTCCGCCAGCAGGCCGGCGACGCGATCGCGCAGCATCTCGGGCGACACGGCGGCCAGCGGCATCGGCTCGTCCACCGTCAAGCTGACCGGGCTCCATAGGCCGCGCCGCAGCGGCTTGCTCATCGCCCGGCCGCCCTCCACCCGCGAGAAGTAGCTGCCCCACAGGTTGCCCAGCGCCATCGGGATGACGGGCACGTCGGGCATGCCTTCGATGAGCTTCATGACGCCGCCCTTGAAGGGCTGCAGCGTGCCGTCGTGCGTGATGCCGCCTTCCGGAAAGATGCAGACCATCTCGCCGTCGGCCAGCACGGCGCGGGCGGCGGTGAAGGCAGCTTCGTAGATGGCTGGGTCGCTCTTGGCCGGTGCGATGGGAATGGCCTTGGCCAGCTTGAACATCCAGCCCAACACCGGCGTGCGGAAGATCTGCGCGTCCATCAGGAAGCGGATG
This sequence comes from Burkholderiales bacterium, assembly GCA_019509985.1. Lineage (GTDB taxonomy): Bacteria > Pseudomonadota > Gammaproteobacteria > Burkholderiales > Burkholderiaceae_C > Pelomonas. Next base: position 5,121 of record JAEKLF010000225.1, read on the forward strand.
GGGCGAGGGCTGGCGGCCATCAGGAGCACCGCGTCGACGAAGCTCACGTGGTTGCAGACCAGCACGGCCGGGCCGGCGGTCGGGATGCGTTCGTCGTGCACGATGCGAAAGCGATAGACCAGGCGCGTCAGCACAAAGGCGACGAAGCGCAGCAGGTACTCGGGCACGATGAGGAAGATGTAGGCCGCGACCACCGCGTTGGCGATGCCGACGGCCAGGAAGATCTGAGGAATGGTCAGGCCCGCGCCCAGCATCGCGCCGGCGATGACGCTGCTGGCGATCATGAACACCGCGTTCAGAATGTTGTTGGCCGCGATGATGCGTGCCCGATGCGATGGCTGGGCGCGCAGCTGGATCAGCGCGTACATCGGCACGCTGTACAGGCCGGCGAACAGCGCCAGCAGCGTCAGGTCGGCCAGCACGCGCCAGTGCGCGGGCAGGCTGAGGAAGGCGCTGACGCTGAGGTTGTCGGCCGGCGGCAGGCCGGTCGCGGCGAAGTAGAGATCGATGGCGAACATGCTCATGCCGATGGCGCCCAGCGGCACGAGGCCGATCTCGACATGGCGCTTGGACATGACCTCGCACAGCAGTGAGCCGATGCCGATGCCGATGGAGAACACGGCCAGCAGCAGCGACGCGACCTGCGGGCTGCCGTGCAGCACCTCCTTCGCGAAGGCCGGGAAATTGGACAGGAACACCGCGCCGAAGAACCACATCCACGAGATGCCCAGCAGCGAGCGGAACACGGCCACGCCTTCGTGCGCGAGCTTGAGGTTGCGCCAGGTCTCGGTGACGGGGTTCCAGTTGATGATCAGGCCAGGGTCGGTCGGCGGGCTGGCGGGAATCGCCTGCGCCGTGATGCGGCCGGCGATGGCGAGCGCCATGCAGGCCCAGGCGACGTGTTGTGGGCCGACGACCGGCGTGTCGACCAGGATGCCGCCGGCCAGCTGACCGAGCAGGATGGCCACGAAGGTGCCCATCTCCACCATGCCGTTGCCGCCGGTCAGCTCGCGCTCGTTCAACTGCTGCGGCAGGTAGGCGTACTTGACCGGGCCGAACAGCGTCGAGTGCAGGCCCATCAGGAAGACGCACAGCAGCAGCGCCGGCACGTTGGCCGCGTAGAAGCCCCAGCCGGCGATGGCCATGATGGCGATCTCCAGGCTCTTCACCAGCTGCATCAGCCGCGCCTTGTCGTGCTTGTCGGCGAGCTGGCCGCTGGTGGCCGAGAACAGCACGTAGGGCAGGATGAAGAGCGCGCCGATGACGAGCCCGGCCATCTTGGGCGGCAGCCATTCCAGCTGCAACTGGTAGGTGATCATCAGCGTGAACGCGAACTTGAAGACGTTGTCGTTCGCGGCGCCGAGGAACTGCGTCCAGAAGAAGGGCGCGAAGCGGCGTTGCTTCAAGAGCGCAAACTGGTTCGGGTGTTCTGTGCTCATTGCTGGACGAGTTGGGGTGGTTGGGACAAGCCGGCGCGCGGCAGCCACGCGAACATCGAGTCCACGGTGACCGTGTCGATGTGGCTACTGAAACGGCGCGCGCTCGGATGATCGTCGAAAGCGATGTTGGCCTGCGTGAGGCGCCCACCCAGGCGAGTCAGCGTGGGCAGGTGCAGGTCGGTGGGCACGTAGCCCATGCGTTGCAGCCAGGCCTGGGCGTCGCGGCGGTTGTTGATGTTGGGCGCGGCGGCGCCGGCCAGGGTTTCGAGCACCCACTGGTTGCTCTGCTGGTAGGTCGTCGCGAAGGGGTAGGCCACCATGCTGTAGCGGCGCTCGTTCATGCGCGCGACGCGGGCGTTGTCGGTCAGCACCGGCAGCAGGGCCTGCTGCAGTTCGGGCTTGAGCACGACGAAGGCGGCGTCGTAGCGGTAGGGCTTGTCCAGGAAGAACTCGCCTAGGCCCTGGCGGTACAGCGCCGCGTGGTCGGTGCCGCAGTGGTTGAGCTTGTGCACGACGCGCCAGACCGCGGGCTGTTGCGTCGCGTCCTTGTAGACGAAACCCAGGTGCGACCACTGCACGCCGTATTTCGAGAGGTCCTGCCCCGCGCGGGCGAGGATCAGAACCTGCGCGCCGCTCGCATCCAGCTGGCGCGCGGTGGCTTGCGCGAGGGCCAGGCCTTGCTCGACTTGGTGCGTCGTCTGCGGCTTTTCCTCGCAGGGCCGGCCGGCGTGCGCCGAGGCCGCTACCGCGAGCAGCAGGGCCGCGACGAATTTCACCGGCTCACCTGTTCGTTGTAGAGCAAGGCCTTGCCGATCTCGTTGGGGATGAAGCAGATGACCTCGCCGGCCACCGACAGCACCGTGCCGGCGCCGATGACCGAGACCGTCACCGCGGCGCCGGTGGACACGACGACGCCCTTGGCGAGCTGGCCCGAGGTGCGCAGGCTGATGCGCACGCCGTCGGAAGCGCGCTCCAGCACCCAGACCGTGACGCCACCGACGACCTCGACGCTGACGACCACCAGCGCCGCGCCGGCCGACAGGATGGCCGCGGGCACGACACTGAGGGCCGCGCCGGTGGCGCTGACGGCGACGACGGACAGGGCCACCGGCGCGACCGAGATCGCGCTCAGTTCGGACTGGGCTTGAGCCGAAGCCAGCGCCAGGGACAGCGTGAGGGCGGCAAGCAAGGGTTTCATGCGGGGCTCCGGTCAGGCGGTTTCGGTGTCGCCGGCCA
>JAEKLF010000192.1 GCA_019509985.1 Burkholderiales bacterium
GGGCCTGTCGGGCATCGAGCAGACCTTCATCAACGGCGACCTCGAGCACCGCGTGCCGCACAACCTGAACATCTCGTTCAACTACGTCGAGGGCGAGTCGCTGATCATGGGCGTGAAGGGCCTGGCGGTGTCGTCCGGCTCAGCCTGCACGTCGGCCAGCCTGGAGCCCAGCTACGTGCTGCGTGCACTGGGCCGCAGCGACGAGCTGGCGCACAGCTCGCTGCGCATGACCATCGGCCGCTTCACGACCGAAGAAGAAATCGACTACGCGATCAGCGTGCTGACCGACCGCGTGGCCAAGCTGCGCGAACTGTCCCCGCTGTGGGACATGTACAAGGACGGCATCGACATCTCGACCATCCAGTGGGCTGCCCACTGACCGTCGACACAGGAGAACACCATGGCATACAGCGAAAAGGTCGTTGACCACTACGAGAACCCCCGCAACGTCGGCAAGTTCGACAACGGCGATGACGACATCGGCACCGGCATGGTCGGCGCACCGGCCTGCGGCGACGTGATGAAACTGCAGATCAAGGTCAACCCGGCGACAGGCCTCATCGAGGACGCCAAGTTCAAGACCTACGGCTGCGGCTCGGCCATCGCCTCCAGCTCGCTCGTGACCGAGTGGGTCAAGGGCAAGAGCCTGGACGAAGCACTGACGATCAAGAACACTCAGATCGCCGAAGAGCTGGCGCTGCCGCCGGTCAAGATCCACTGCTCCATCCTGGCCGAAGACGCCATCAAGGCCGCGGTGGACGACTACCGCGCCAAGCACGCCGCCGTCGCTTAAAGCGCTCATGTCAGTCACCCTCACCGAAGCCGCCGCCCGCCACGTCAAGCGCTACATCGCCAAGCGCGGCAAGGGCGTGGGCGTTCGCCTGGGCGTGAAGACGACGGGCTGCTCGGGCTTGGCCTACAAGCTGGAGTACGCCGACGACGTGGCGCCTGAGGACGTAGTCTTCGAAGGCCATGAGGTGAAGATCCTCATCGACCCCAAGAGCCTGCCCTACCTCGACGGCACCGAGCTGGACTTCGTGCGCGAAGGCCTGAACGAAGGCTTCAAGTTTCGTAACCCGCGTGAGAAAGACAAATGCGGCTGCGGCGAGTCCTTCCGTGTCTGAAACTCGCTGACTCGACGACAGGCGCGGTGTGAACCGCGCCTTTTGCTTTTCCACCCCGCCATGCGCCTCACCGACAACGACTTCCAGCTCTTCGGCCTGCCTGAACAGCAGGCTCAAGAGCGCACCGACATCGACGCGCGCTGGAAGTCGCTGCAGGCCGAGGTCCACCCCGACCGCTTCGCATCGGAAGGCGCCGCCGCCCAACGCGTGGCCATGCAATGGGCGATGCGTGTGAACGAGGCCTACCAGCGTCTGCGCGACCCGCTCAAGCGAGCGGCTTATCTTTGCGAGCTGCGTGGCGCCCCCGTGGCCGCCGAGAACAACACGCAGATGCCCGCGGCTTTTCTGATGCAGCAGATGGAATGGCGCGAGGCGCTGGACGACGCCGACGGTGAAGCCGCGCTGACCGCGCTCGACGACGACGCGGCCCAGGCCGAAGCCGCCGCGCTCGCCACCGTTCAACGCCTGCTTGACGACGCCAACGACGCGTCTGCCGCCGCATCCCAGGTCCGTGCGCTGATGTTCATACAGCGCTTCCGTGCCGACATCGACCAGCGCCTCGCCGCGCTCGACGCCTAAAACATGGCCCTGCTCCAGATCTCCGAACCCGGCGCGTCGCCCGACCCGCACCAGCGCCGCATCGCCGTTGGCATCGACCTCGGCACGACGCATTCCCTCGTCGCTGCCGTGCGCCACGGCGTGGCCGAATGCCTGCCGGACGAACAAGGCCGCGTGATCCTGCCGTCGGCCGTGCGCTACCTGCCGGAAGGCCGGCGCCAGATCGGCGCTGACGCGTTGGCCGCTCAAGCCGAGGACCCCGAGAACACCATCGTCTCGGTCAAGCGCTTCATGGGCCGCGGGCTGGCCGACGTGGTCAACCGCGCTCAGCTGCCCTACCAGTTCGAAGACCGCCCCGGCATGCTGGCCATCGCCACGCGCGACGGCGTGAAGAGCCCCGTCGAGGTGTCCGCCGAAATCCTGGCGACGCTGCGCTTCCGCGCCGAGGACAGCTTCGCCGACGACCTGTTCGGCGCCGTCATCACGGTGCCGGC
>JAEKLF010000193.1 GCA_019509985.1 Burkholderiales bacterium
TCAGCAGCGAGCCGGCCGGGAACTCGATCTTCTTGGTCAGGTCCGAACGGATGGTGCCCAGGCCACCGGCGATCATGATGGGCTTGTGATAGCCGCGGCGCACACCGTCTACCGTCTGCTCGAAGACGCGGAAATAGCCCGCCAGATTCGGCCGGCCGAACTCGTTGTTGAAGGCCGCGCCGCCGAGCGGGCCTTCGATCATGATCTGAAGCGCCGAGGCGATGTGGGCCGGCTTGCCGACCGGGTTCTGTTCCCACGGCTCACTCAGGCCCGGCAAGTGCAGGTTGGACACCGAGAAGCCCGTCAGCCCCGCCTTGGGCTTGGAGCCGCGGCCGGTGGCGCCTTCGTCACGGATCTCGCCGCCCGCGCCGGTGGACGCGCCCGGGAAGGGCGAGATGGCCGTCGGGTGGTTGTGCGTCTCCACCTTCATCAGCACCTCGGCCTGCTCGACACGCGCCACGTAGGCGGCGCCGGGACGGGGTGTCGGCATCCAGCGCTCGATGGCATGGCCTTCCATGACAGCGGCGTTGTCCGAATAGGCGATGACCGTGTGCTGCGGGTTCAGCTTCTCGGTGTTGCGGATCATGCCGAACAGGCTCAGCGGCTGCTGCTCGCCGTCCACCGTGAACGACGCGTTGAAGATCTTGTGCCGGCAATGCTCGCTGTTGGCCTGCGCGAACATCATCAGCTCGACGTCGCTGGGGTTGCGGCCGAGTTTCTTGAAGTTGGTGTCCAGGTAGTCGATCTCGTCGACCGACAGCGCCAGGCCGAATTCGACATTCGCCTTCTCCAGCGCCGCACGGCCCTGGCCGAGCACGTCGACATGCGCCAGCGGTTCGGCCATGCGCTCGTCGAAGAGGTGGGCCGTGTCCTCGCGGCTGAAGCAGGCCGACTCGGTCATGCGGTCGTGCAGCAGCGCGGCGCAGGCGTTCAGCTCGTCGGCGCTCAGCGGCTTGGCGCCACCGAGCAGGCCGGTCTTGGTCGCGACGCGGTACTCGACGACGCGCTCGACGCGCTTGAGCGCCAGGCCGCAGTTGCGCGCGATGTCGGTGGCCTTGGAGGCCCAGGGGCTGACCGTGCCGAAGCGCGGCGTGACGACGACGAGCTCGCCCTCGGCCCCTTCACGCGCCGGCTCGCCATAAGTCAGCAGCGCGGCGAAGCGCTCGCGCGTGTCGGCGTCGAGGGACGCATCCGTCCAGACCCAGTGCACCGCCCGGGCGCTGATGCCGGTGATGCGGGCACTGACCGTTTGCAGCCGAGCCAGCAGGGCCTGGGCGCGGAAATCGGAAAGAGCGTTGCCGCCCTCGAAATGGGTCAGGTGCTGGGTCAGGGCCATGAGATCCGGGGGAGGCTGGGCGCGGCGCGGAGGCACGCGGTTCTCGGGAGGCACCGCCCCGGAGCGGGGGCGATGTGCGGACGGGCGGGATTCTACTGATGCCCCCTCGGTGTGGCGCCGAAAGACGAGCGGCAGCGCAGCGCGGACGAGTGGAAAACAGCGCCGCCACCGCTCGCACGCTCAAGGCCGCCGCCGATCCGGCGCCCCCTCGCGTTCGTGACATTGCACACAGGCCAACGGCCCCGGCTGCAACAACTCGACACAGCTCGACAGCTTGCCAACAGGCGTCGTCGGCAGACTGATTTCACGGGCACCACGAGGGAGCCTGGATGCAGGCCGCGCAGGCCGCATCGGTCGCCAGCAACGAACAAAAGGCAGTTCCGAATGAAGCAACTCAAGCAGCATTTCCAGTGGGGTCTGGGCGCCCTGACCTGCACACTCAGCGCGGCCGTGCTTGTCGCCTGTGGCGGCGGTGGCGGCGGGTCCGGTACCGCCGCCGCAGCGCCGGCCCAGCCGCCGGCGTCAGCCCCCAGCACCAGCACCGCGGGTGTCGTCGACGGCACCATCACCGGCTTTGGCAGCGTCATCATCGACGGCCAGCGCTACGACGACAGCCTGGCCAAGGTAGCCTTCGCCAACCAGCCCGAGGCGCAGACGGCCGGCACGCTGGGTGACCTGCACACCGGCATGCGCGTGCAGGCCGCGCTGAAGGACGGCGTGCTGCAGAGCCTCGTCGTGAACTTCGCCCTCGTCGGCACCATCGGCGCGGTGGACGGCACGGCCGGCACGCTGAGCGTCTTCGGCCAGACCATCAAGACGACGACGACCGGCCAG
>JAEKLF010000194.1 GCA_019509985.1 Burkholderiales bacterium
GCCCTCGATACGGAATGGCCGCTGGCGGCGGACGGCCTGGATCGCCTGTCTCAGCGCCAGCCTCACCCGCTCCTCCGTCAACAGCCGTTGGCGCTGCTCGGCGACCACGGTGAAGAAGAACGATCCACCGGGGATTCGTGTTCGACGATATTGCGGCATGGCAGGCGACGTTCGGAATCAGGGGACTTTTATTCCAGCGGCGCTGACCCGTGGGTGGCGGAATGGAGCGATTCGCCGTGAAACGCCTCGCGGTGGGCGAGATGGCTGGTTACGCCTTCGGCCAACCCGCCCTACGCGGCGGCCGAATTGGCGTAGGGCGGGTTAGCCGCAGGCGTAACCCGCCGATCGTGCTTGCTCTTACCCACAAGTCTCCGCTGCAAGCTGCATTCCAAGAACGATATCGGTCAAGCGCGTCAATCCGCGCCACATGACGAGGTTGCCAGGCGGCGGGTCGTTCTTGCGGGCGAGATAGCCGCCAAGCTTGGCCAACTGGATGGCGTAGTGCGACAGCGTCCGCGGCACGAGCTCTGGAGTGCTCGTCTTCGGCGACAGCCGGTCCAGTACCGCAAGTTCGTCTTTGGTGAACGCGTCCCCCGGTGAGCTGCCGGGTGCAACGCGCCCGAGCATGGTCAGCCAGAAGATTCTCCAGCTGAGGATGCAGTAGATCGAGATCAGGTTGGTCAGCCGGTCGGCCGTTTGCAGTCGCGAGTCCTCGGCCCGACAGCCTGACTTCAAGATCTTGTGGAACGTCTCGATCTTCCAGCGCATTGCGTACCAGTCGATCTTCTCGATGGCTTCGGCCTTGGAGCGGACTGGCAAGTTCGTGATGAGCTTCCACTGCAGCGGGGCCCGTCCGGCTGGCGCATCGCGCTCCTGCGCGTGCAGCACGGTCAGCTCCAGCGCCGGATATGACTGCTGCTTGCCGATGGGCGGCAGCACGCCGATCTGCCGGTATCTGAGTTCGAGGGTGGCTTGGCAGGGCTGGCCTCGCTCGTCTCGGAACTCGACGCGATGCAGCCCTTGCACTCGTACGTCGGCCATCTCGTCGGCGATCGTGTGATCACCATCGCCAGCCAGCCGATCGTTGCAGGTACGCACCAGGAAGCACGTCCCCAGTTCATCGGCCAGGCTGAACAGCTCGTAGATGTCGCTCTCGCGGTCACCGATATGCACGCAACGTCGTGGATCGTCGATCAAGGCGGTCGATTGGCGCAGGTTCAGCAGCCACTTGACGCTCTCCTTTTCCTCGATCGGAACGCGCGTCGGGTTGATCTTGCGCTTGAGCGCAGCGGTGCCCTTGAATTTCTGCCGGCTCCAGAACTTGATGGCGCATAGGCCCAGTGGCAGCCCCTGCGTCGTCACGGCCAGGCTCGAGTGCATCAAGATGCCGCAGGTCGTGTGCGGTTGCGGCCGACCGGCTTTGTCGCGGCGACTATGGGTGACTCCCTTGAAGCCGACCAATTCGGGCTTGTCTCGTTTGAACGAGAACTCGGTAGTGTCCTGCAGAATCAGTAGCGGGCCAGCGCTGGCCTGCGCTCGATCGCGGGTGGCCTGGAAGTGCCCCGCGAGGATAGCCTGCTCGTCGACGTCGTCGTTGGACAGGAACCGGTATGCGGCCTTGGTGTTGGCCCAGTCCTGGCATGCCAACGGAATCGTGCCGCCGATGCTGCCGCCGAGTTGATGAAGTAGGCTGCCCAATCTCTTGCCCAGTCGCGCGTCGTGGAATTGGCAGCCGGCGACCTCGCCGGCTACCCACGCGCCATTGTCCTCGGCTTGCCTGCTCGATCCGCGTTGCTGCTTGGTCATGCAGCGGATAACGGACCGACGGGCACTTTGGTGGACCGTCAGGCGTCAGATTTGTGGGTAAGAGCAAGGGCGAACGGCGGGTTACGCCTGCGGCTAACCCGCCCGACCAATGACACTCGATTTCGTAGGGCGGGTTAGCCGCCAGGCGTAACCCGCCATGGTGGCGTGTGTCAGCGCCGGCGAACGGCGGGTTGCGCCTGCGGCTAACCCGCCCGCGCATACGGTCGCGCGCAGTTCAGGCCTGCGCGCGCAGCCAGTCGAAGACGCGATCGGCCATCGGCGTGCGCGGGGTCAGGCGGATGCGCATCGCCCACAGGGGCGGGCGGGGGCTGGCGGGCACCTG
>JAEKLF010000226.1 GCA_019509985.1 Burkholderiales bacterium
TCGGTCGCGGCCTATGACGGCCAGATCGGCCAGGCGGCCTATTCGGCGTCCAAGGGCGGCGTCGTCGGCATGACGCTGCCGATTGCCCGCGACCTGGCCCGCAACGGCATCCGCAACATGACCATCGCGCCCGGCATCTTCGGCACGCCGATGCTGTTCGGCATGCCACAGGAGGTGCAGGACGCGCTGGCCGCCAGCGTGCCCTTCCCGAGCCGCCTGGGCACGCCGCAGGATTACGCCAAGCTCGTGCACCAGATCGTTACCAACGACATGCTGAACGGCGAGGTCATCCGCCTCGACGGTGCCATCCGTCTCGCGCCGAAGTGATGCTGTCGACGCCGCAATGACAAACGGGCCTGGTTTGCACCAGGCCCGTTTTTGATGGCGCTGCCTGCCGCTCAGTGCTTGGCGGAACGCGACTGGATGATCCACAGGCGAGCCAGGTCGGCCGAGCCGTCCGTGCCCTTGACGGTCTTCCAAGCCGCCTGGGCCTTGCTGACCTCGCCAGCCTGGAGATAGGCCAGGCCAAGGTAGAGCTTGGCGTCTTCGGGGCGCTTCAGGTTGCCCTTGTCAATGCCCTTCTCGATCTGCGACACGCCCTTCTTGGCATCGCCGCCGAAGGCATTGGCCAGGCCCAGCGTCACTAAGGCGTTGCCATCCTTGGCTTCTTCGGCCGCCTTCTCATTGGCCGCCGCGGCGGCCTTGTTTTCGCCGATCTTCTTGACCATCAGGTCGGCGAGACGCTTGTGGCGAGCGCCTTCGGCGCCCTGGCCCAGCACGCCCGCCGCGAGGCCCTTGTCGACGACCTGCTTGCCCTCTTCGGGCACGCCGGCCTGGGCGGCCAGCTGGGCCATTTCCATGTAGTCATTGGCCTCGCGCATATTGCCGGTGGCCAAGCGCAGGCGGTAGAGGTCGAGCTGGTAGCGGTCCGTCGCGAAGCTCTTCTTCTGCGGCAGGCTGCCGAGGATCTGGGCCCAGAGCTTGGGATCGGGGTAGTAGTTCAGCAGCTTCTCGGTCGCCACGCCCTCGGCGTTGGCGTCGCCCTTCTTCTGGGCCGCGAACAACAGCAGGTTGAGCTTGTCACGCGATGGCGCGCGGCCGGTGCGTTCGTCCGCGGCGATCTCGTCCAAGGTGTCCTTGATCGTGGCGCTCATGTCGCCCGACAGGAACTGCGCGTTTTGCAGCACCTGCTTCATCGTCGGGCTGTTGCCGCCGTCCTTGAAGTAGCGCTGCGCCCAGTTCAGGGCCTTGGCGTTGTCCTTGTTGCGCAGATAGGTGCCGGCGATGGCTTCCATGTACTGCAACTGCTGGGCCTGCCCCAGCTTGCCGGCACCCTTGAGTGCGTCGAAAGATCGGGCCATCGTGTCCGGATCGTTCGCGCCCATCGCGGCCGAGAAGCGGATGCCTTCGATGGCGTTGTTCTCGCCCGCCGTGCGGCCGCCGACGGCTTCGGCGTCGCGCAGCTTGGCCAGCGCTTCCTTGTACTTGCCTGCCTTGACGAACTTGCTGGCCTCGGTCAGCGGCACGCCAACTTCCTTGCGCACGCTCTCCTGGGCAGACGCCTGGCTGAAGCCGAACTCCGCGCCAGGCGCGCCGTTCAGAGACAGGGCCAGGGCGCCAACGGCGACGGCCACCATGGTTTTCAAAGTTTTCAACTTGCTCTCCTGCAAAGCAAAAACGCGCCGCCCTTTCGGGCAGCGCGCATTCAAAGTGTCAGCGTCGGCTGTCCCGAGTTCACGTCACTTGACGTACTGCTCGTTACCAACCATGCCCATCTTCTTGACGCTGTTGCGCTGCGCCGAGGCCATGACGAAAGCAACGGCGCCGTACTCCACCAGCTTGTTCGGCTTGATGTGCACTTCGGGCTGGTCAGCCACCGGCATCGCGCCGATCTCGATCATCTTGGCGTCCAGCGCCTGCGGGTTGGGCAGCGCGTCGTTGTCCCAGTAGATCGTGCCGTCGAAGTCGATGACGACCGTGTGCACGATTGGATCCTTCTCAGGCTGCCTATCACTGGGCGGCGGCATGTCCAGGTTGATCGAGTGCAGCTGGATGGGGATGGTGATGATCAACATCACCAGCAGCACCAGCATCACATCGATCAGGGGCGTCGTGTTGACGTCCAGCATGACCTCGGGATCACCGCTCCCCGAGGAACTTCCTACATTCATTCCCATGCTTGACTCCTGGCCTCAACCACCGCGCTCAGGCGGCTGGGTGACGAAGCTGATCCTCATGATGCCAGCACGCTGGCAGGCGAAGACCACACGGCCGACTGACTCGTAACGAGACTTGTCGTCGCCGCGGATGTGCACCTCGGGCTGCGGGTTCTTGACGGACTCCTTGCCGAGGCGCTTCACCAGCTCCTCCATGTCGGGAACCTGCTTCGTGCCCCAATAGACCTCGCCGTCCTTGTTGACCGAGATTTCGATGTTCTCCGGCTTGGTGATGCGGACGACGTTGGTCTCCTTGGGGAGATTCAGCGCGATCGACTGCGTCACCACCGGGACGGTGATGAGGAAGATGATCAACAACACCAGCATCACGTCCACGAGGGGCGTGGTGTTGATCGTCGAGACCACTTCGTCTTCGGCGGATGAGGATCCGACGTTCATGGCCATAGTTTTGGCTCCTGTGCGAGCGGACTAAGGCTCAACGCTTGGCGACTGCGCGGTTGCCCATCAGCACGCCATGCAGATCGGCTGCGAAGGCGCGGACCTGACCCATCACACCCTTGTTGCGGTTGACCAGCCAGTTGTAGCCCAACACGGCCGGCACGGCGACGCCCAGACCGATGGCGGTCATGATCAGCGCCTCACCGACGGGGCCCGCGACCTTGTCGATCGAAGCTTGGCCGGCGACGCCGATGGCGGTCAGCGCCTGCAGAATGCCCCACACCGTGCCGAACAGGCCGATGAAGGGAGCGGTCGAACCGACGGTAGCCAGGAAGCCCATGCCCGAACCGACCTTGGTGTTCACATCCGACACGGCGCGGTCGATGCTCATCGTCACCCAGCTGCTCAGGTCGATGTTCTCCGTCAGGGCGCCTTCATGGTGCTCCGAGGCTTCGATGGCCGAAGCGGCGATGTAGCGGAAGGCGCTTTCTTCCTTCAGGCTGCGAACGCCGTCGGCCAGGCTGGCCTTCTTGAAGAAGGTCGTGCGGACGTCCTTGGCTTCGGAATTCAGCTTGCTGGTGTCCCACAGGCGGACGATCAGGATGTACCAGCTGCCCATGGACATGATCAGCAGCAGGGCCAGCACGGTCTTGGAGACCATGTCGCCGTGCGACAGCATAGCGCCCAGGCCATAGGGGTTGTCAGTGGGCTTGGCCGGAGCGGCTGCGACGGGCGCAGGAGCAGCGGCGTCGACAACCGCCGAAGCAGCGTCGGCCGGCTTCTGGTCTTGAGCGTGAACGGGCGAGACGGCCAGGGTCGCGGCGACGGCGATGGCGGCAAAGAAGCCGGTGATGCGAGAGATCATGGAGTCAACTCCTACGAAAAGATTTTGATTTGATATTGGGTTGCGCCGAGCGGGCGCCGGGTTCGAGGCGGGGCTGCGGGTTACTCGATCTTGAACTGGAACTCCTGCTCGAACACGTGATCGCCCGGGCACTCGTAGGTGTCACGCAGCGTCTGCTCGATGGCCTGGATCAGTGCGCGCTGCGCCTTACGATCCACACCGCCCCGCAGCGAGGTGATTTCCACGCCAGTCACCCGACCGGACTTGACCGTCGCGACGGCCTTGTACAGAGCTTCACCGCTCCAGTTGACCGACGGCATGTCCGGCTTGCCCATCTTCGTGCAAACCATGCCGGCCGTGACCTTGCCAACCGGCTTGGCCGCGGGCGGCGCAGCGGGCGCCGGCGGCGGGGCCGGACGCACTTCAGCCACGGCGGGCGGTGCAACCTGGGTCGATTGGATGGCCGGGGCCGGCGGTGCGGGCGCAGTCACCTGGAACTCAGGCGGCGGCACGAACGGCGGCGGCGGCGCCTTGAGATCCGGCGGAGGCGGCACCACTTTTTCGGGCGGCGGCGGCGGCTTGACCTTCTCTTCGATGACCTTGACGTCCAGCGGACCGACGACTTTCTCGGCCACCTTGCGTGCCAGGCCGCTGGCCAGCGCCCAGATGATGATCACGTGAATCAGGATCACCGCCCCAATGCCCGTGAACCGGGACGCGCCCTGCTTCTCCTGCGCAAAATTCATGCGCGCTCCTTCTTGCAACTACAAATCACAGTCAACGACTTCATGCCAGGAAGGCAGCCATGCGAGAGATGGAAGTTACGCTCCAGCAATCGTCAAGCTCCCGAAGGGCGTGAATTCTAGATCGCCAAGAGATCGATTCCGCCCCGTCGAAAATACGAAGTCCAGTCGTTTTGTAAAGTCTCTTTGCACCGGTTCGAGCAAAAAAAACGCCCGGTGGCATGGAGCCGTCGGGCATGCGTTTCATCGCCACGAACCAAGTGCAGCCGGACTGCACACCCGGCCAAACTCGGCCATGCAATCATCTTAGCCGCGGCCACTACCCCCACTTCCTGGGGCTAACCCGAGCAGGTGAAACAGCTGAATTACAAGGCTGGCAGGCGAAAAAAAGCCGCACCTGGCGGCGCGGCTTTAGTAGGCCTCAACAATTCAAGTTCAGAAGAACTTGTAGTTGATGCGCCCGTAGAACTGGCGGCCGATCGGGTTGGTGTAGGTCGGATCGTAGCCAGTCTGGAAGTACAGCGAGTTACGCGAGGACGGCGGGTCCTTGTCGAGCAGGTTCTTGATGCCGACGATCAGCGACAGCGACTTGGTCGGCTTCACACCAAACTGCGTATCCCAGGTGTAGTAAGCCTTGACCTGGCGAACCAGGGGGTAACCATCGCCGACGGCCGTCGGATCGGTGTAGTCCTCATAGCTGTGGGTGTAGTTGTTCGTCAGGGAGACGTCGAACATGCCGCTGGACCACGTGCCAGTGATGGCATGGCGGTAACGCGGCACCGCACCAAAGTCCTTGAACTTGCCCAGGTCGTCGGTCTTGGACAGGCCGGTGTACTGGTAGCCATGGGTGATGAACAACGCACCTTCGTAATTGAAGCCCACCGTGCCAACACCCGACACCTTGGTGCGGTAGGAGGCATTGAAGTCCAGGCCCGAAGCGTAGGTCTTGTCCGTGTTTTCGTACGGCAGGTAGACATAAGCAATCGGGAAGTCTTTGTTCTGGCTGCCCTTGATCGGGCTCAGCTGATCCGGATCGTTCTGCGGGTCATAGCGATAGATGTAGTCCTTGTACTTGGCCGCATCGCTCAGCACCTGGATTTCGGACTTGGCAACGATGGGATCCTTGATCTCAACGTTCCAATAGTCCACGCCCATCGTCATGTCCTTGATCGGCGAAAAGACGAGGCCGAAGGAGAACTGACGCGACTTTTCGGGCTTCAGGCCCTTGTCGCCAGACGTGCCGGCGGTTAGCTGAACCTGGCACTCATCCTGAAGGTCACCCACCGGGTTGATCGTGTTCGTGATGGGCACGCCGTTCGGGCAGCGGATCGGATCACTCCAGTTCGCAGCCGTGTTGTTGCTGGTGGTCAGCGGGCGCAGGTTTTCATACAGCGTCGGGGCACGATAGCCCTTGGCCACCGAACCGCGGAGCACCAGGTCCTTGGTCGGTTGATAGCGCAGGCTTGCCTTCGGGCTGAAGTTGTTGAAGCTCGTGCCGAAGTCGTTCTTGTAGTTGTCGTAGCGGGCGGCCAAATTGGCCTCCAGGTCCTTGATGATCGGGATGTTGACTTCGCCGAACACACCATAGACCTTGCGGCCGCTGCTGACGGTCGGCACGGCACCGCCGCCACCAACTTCGTCGCCAGATGCCAACACCGGATCAGAAATCTGGTTCAGCGTTTCCTTGCGGAAATTGACGCCCACGGCGACCGCCAGAGGGCCGGCTGCGAGTTCCATCACGTCGCGCGACACCTTGAAGTCAAACTCGGTCGACTTCGACTCGGCCGCCTGCTGGCGTTGGCCGCTTAGCAAGGCGCTGTCCAGCAAGGCCTGGCTGGCGGCGTCCTGGGGGCCGAACACATTGATCTGACCCGAGGCCACCAAGGGCGTCAGGATGGCGTAGCTGAACTTGCCGGGACCGAAGTAGATCTCGCCCTTGTTGCGCGAGAACGTGACAGCCGTGTCGTAATCCCAGCCGGCGAGAGTGCCCTTGGCGCCGACCAGCAGGCGGTCGGTCTTCGTTTCCGTGATGTCGGAACGACCGCCACCGGCCACGGTACGCCAGGTGCCCTTGAGAACGCCTGTCGGGGTAACGGGCATATCGTTGGCCAACACGGTATCAGCAGCGAGCACGCTGCCGTCCGGCATGATGTAGCCCTTGGGCAGCGTCATGCCCTTGGGCAGCGTGATGCTGCTCGGGTAGAAGCGGCCGTTCGTCGGATAAGCCATCGGCTTCGTGTAGGGCGCCGGCGAATAGAACGACTGCTGGCGATCACGGTTGTGCATGCCTTCGACGATGAGCTGGTTGTCAGCGTCAAGCTGGAGCACACCGCGGGCGCTGAAATTGGCACGCCACTGGTCGGGCACCAGGTCGATGAACTTGACGTAGTCGGTACCGCACTGCGTGGGGCTGGGAGGAACACCGAAGGTTGCCAGACCGAACTCGGGCGCATTGCAGCCCTTGTAGCGCAGCGGGTTGACGCCGGTGTACGTATTGCCCTTGGTATCGGTGAAATTCAGGTTGGGGATACCGTTACGGGGCGAGGACTTGTTGATGCCCAGGTCGTCGCGCACTGCGGTGCTGCCGAAGCTGCGGTCACGCGCCTTGACGGGAGAAATCGTCTCGCGTCCGGCCGTCAGCATGACGTTGAAACGGTCCTTGGCCAGATCCCCAAAACCGGCGACCGCACTGATGTTGTCGACATTGCCACCCGGCTTGTCGGACTTGTATTCAGCCCAGGTGACCTCTGCGCCCTGATAGTCCTTTTTCAGGATGAAGTTGATGACGCCGGCAACCGCGTCAGCGCCATAGGTGGACGAGGCGCCGTCGCGCACGATTTCCACGCGCTCCACGGCGGCCAGCGGGATGGAGTTCAGATCGACGGGGTTGTTGCCGAAGGCGAAGTTCGCCACACGGCGACCATTCAGCAGCACCAGCGTGTACTTCGGGCCCAGGGCACGCAGGTTGGCGGTCGACGCACCGCCGGTCGCGCCGACGTTGTTGGCCACCACGCCGCCGCCGAAACTCGAAGGCAGCCCTTGAACGAGATCCTGCACGGTCGTGGCGCCGGAGCGAGCGATCTCCTCCTTGGTGAAGGTCGTGATCGGCAGGGAAGACTCGGCGGAGACGCGCTTGATGCTCGAGCCGGTGACTTCGATGCGCTCCAGCTTTTGGGTTTCCTGGGCCAGCGCGCTTGTCGCGGCCAGCGCCAGGATCGCGCTAGTGATGGTGGTCGTTTTGAACATGGAGACTCCTGAAGAGACATGGGGCCCCGCCTCTGTAGCGAGGCGGAGCTGACCCGGATAGGGTCGTTCCTTAGGCTGAGGGATAGGCTCAGATTTGGGGGTGCCGAAAGTTTGTGCGGGCGCAGCATGCGCGATGCCCCGTGAATGCCCCTAGGGCCTGCGAACCTCTTCGCTAAGCCATTGATTCACAAGGGTTTCGAAGAGTTACGCCGGCTAGTGT
>JAEKLF010000195.1 GCA_019509985.1 Burkholderiales bacterium
GCTCCCCCTTTGCAGCCCGGCTCGCGCTGACACGCTCGCCCGCCGGTATCCGCCGCGAGAAGCCCTGCTTGATGAGCATGATGCGCGTGGCGAAATCGGCGTCCTCTCGCGGCAGCGTCATCAGCAGGTGCAGGTGGTCGGGCAGCACGCAGACGGCGTCCAGCACGAACGGACGTGACCGGCGAACGGTGCGGAAGCTGTCCCGCAGGGCGTCGATGTGGTCCGTCAGCAGTTGCCCGCTGCGGTCGGCCGCGTTCAACGTGAAGAAGTAGGTAGCGCCCGGCGTGTCGGCGCGGCGGTAACGCATCGGGCTTTTCGTAGGTTGGGGTGAACGGAGTGAACCCCAACGCATTCTGCCGGCCGAGATGTTGGGGTTCGCAGGCTCACCCCAACCTACCGAGCTGAGATCGGCCCGATTCTGGACGCTTCGGGCAGTTTCTCCCGAGGCAGCTCCGCACGCAGTTCGGTAGGTTGGGGTGAACGGAATGAACCCCAACGCATGTCTGCCGTTGTGGGGGTTCCCAGGTTCATCCGGCTGCCAATGAGATGCGCGGTGGACTCGTGTAGCCTCTTCGCATGCACCGCCGCCTCGCCCTGATCACCGCAGCGCTCATTGCCAGCGTGAGCCTCGCCACCTGCGCCATGATCAGCAGCTTCTACACCGGCCATCTCGACATCGAGCAGGCCGAGCTGCAAGCACGCATCGCGCCGCGCTTCCCGACCCACCATTGCAAGCTGCTCATCGCCTGCCTGGACCTGTCCAACCCCGTCGTGGTGTTGACCGACGGCGACGACCGCATCGGCATCACGGCCGATGCCAAGGTGACGCTGGGCACACAGGAACGCATCGGTCGGGTCGGCCTGTCGGCCCGGCCTCGCTACGTGCCGGCCGAAGGCCAGCTCTTCCTGGAAGACCTGCAGGTCACGACGCTGGAGTTCAGCGGCCTGCCCGCCGAGTACGCCGAGGTGGTGAAGCTCTACGCCCCGCAACTCGCCAAGGACGCGCTGCAACGCCATCCCGTCTACACGGTGGACACCAGCACCGCCAAGGGCGCGCTGGCCAGGCTGGCGGTGCGGGACGTGAAGGTGGTGGGCGGCAAGCTGCGGGTGAGCTTCACCGAGAACGGTAGGTTGGGGTGAGCGCAGCGAACCCCAACGCCCTATTCGCCCACATCCATCTCCGCACCACTCACGCTTGCCCACCCAGCGTCAATGGCGCCCTCGCGAATGAAGCGATGAATGCTGGAGTGCGGCCAGTCCGCCGCCCGTTCGGCCCGGCCATGCTTCACCGGATTGAAATGGATGTAGTCCACATGCCGCTCGAAATCGGCGTCGTCGCGGATGAGGTGTTCCCAGTAGCGCCGCTGCCAAAGCCCGCGCTCACCCTTTGAGGCACGGCTGGCGCTGATGCGTTCGCCTTGAGGGACCCGCCGCGAGAAGCCTTGCTTGATGAGCATGATGCGCGTTGCGAAGTCGGCGTCCTCGCGCGGCAAAGTCATCAGCAGGTGAAGGTGGTCGGGCAGCACGCAGATCGCGTCCATGACGAACGGGCGTGACGTGCGTACGGTGCGGAAGCTGTCCCGAAGTGCGTCGATGTTCTCGGTCAGCAGACGCCCGCCGCGGTCGGCCGCATTCAGCGTGAAGAAATAGCTGGCACCCGGCGTATCGGCTCTGCGGTAGCGCATCGGCTTTTTGTAGGTTGGGGTGAACGGGAGTGAACCCCAACGAGCTATGGCGGTCAAACGTTGGGGTTCGCAGGCTCACCCCAACCTACGAGCTGCTGCACCTGCTGCGCAAGCGTGCAGGCGCCGGTACGCCGCACAAGGCCTGAGCCTGGTAGCTCGGTACCGGTAGGTTGGGGTGAGCGCAGCGAACCCCAACGCTTCATTCACCCGCGTTGATCTGCGTCTGACTCACGCTTGCCCACGACGCGTCGATGACGCCTTCGCGAATGAAGCGATGAATGCTGGAGTGCGGCCAGTCCGCCGCGTGTTGGGCCCAACCGTGCTTCACCGGATTGAAGTGGATGTAGTCCACATGCCTTTCGAAGTCGGCATCGTCGCGAATGAGGTGCTCCCAGTAGCGCCGCTGCCAAAGCCCGCGCTCCCCCTTTGCAGCCCGGCTCGCGCTGACACGCTCGC
>JAEKLF010000227.1 GCA_019509985.1 Burkholderiales bacterium
CGCCGAGGCCCGCCCGGAACTCGCTTCGCTACGCTGCGCTCAGACAGCCGTGCGGAGTCAGATGTCGAAGTGCGCTTCGCGCACGCCTCGGCGTCCTGCGCTTCTCGGCTCCTCCAAAGGGGTGTGAGGGAACAGCCAACAGCCAAACCCGCGAGCCGGCTGGCGCCGGCTGTTCCGTATGCCCCCTTTAGCACCACCGAGGAACGGAAAGTCTTGAGGCCGCGTGCGCAGCACGCTTCAAGAACTGACTCCGCGCAACTGTCTGACCGAAGCGTAGCGAAGGGAGTTTTGCGCGGGGCCTCAAGACTTGAATACCGCAGGGCACCCGAAGCGCAGCGTAGGGCGGTGCGATCGGGGGGAGCTCTTTGCCTACTTTCTGGCGGGACAGAAAGTAGGTCGCCCGCCGGGGCGAAATCCCGGCAGCACGCGTGGCACCAAGCCGAAGGGGCAAGAACATGACCGCTTCACCCCTGCTCAACGTCAACGGCATCGAGGTCATCTACAACCATGTGATCCTCGTGCTCAAAGGCGTGTCACTGCAGGTGGCCGAAGGCAAGGTCGTCGCCCTGCTCGGCGGCAACGGCGCTGGCAAGACGACGACGCTGCGCGCGGTCTCCAACCTGCTGGAAGGCGAGCGCGGCGAAGTCACCAAGGGTTCCATCGAACTGCGCGGTGAGCGCATCGAGAAGCTGTCCACCTCGGCCATGGTCGAGCGTGGCGTCGTGCAGGTCATGGAAGGCCGGCACTGCTTCGCCCACCTGACCCTCGAGGAGAACCTGATGACCGGCGCCTACACGCGCAAGGACGGTCGGGCGGCGGTGGCAGCGACGCTGGACAAGGTCTACACCTATTTCCCGCGCCTGAAGACGCGCCGCGGCAGCCAGGCGGCCTACACGTCGGGCGGCGAGCAGCAGATGTGCGCCATCGGCCGCGCGCTGATGGCCAACCCGAAGATGGTGCTGCTGGACGAGCCGTCCATGGGCCTGGCGCCGCAGATCGTCGAGGAGGTGTTCGAGATCGTGCGCGACTTGAACACCAAGGAGGGCACGACCTTCCTGCTCGCCGAGCAGAACACCAGCATGGCGCTGCGCTATGCCGACTACGGCTACATCCTGGAGAACGGCCGCGTCGTCATGGACGGTGCCGCGGCCGCGTTGCGCGAGAACGAGGACGTCAAGGAGTTCTATCTCGGCGTCGGCGGGGAAGGGCGGCGCAGCTTCAAGGATGTGAAATCCTACAAACGGCGCAAGCGCTGGCTGGCCTGAGGAGACCGGACATGAGTGACGACAGCTGGGAAATGGCGCCGCCGCCGTTCAACGCGGACTCGGCGTTGCAGACGATGAAGCGCTTCGCGCGCGACCAGCGCGTGCTGGCCGAGCGCGGCGAGGGCTGGATGCTGGGTGCGGACGTCGTGCTCAAGCTGGCCGTGGACGGTGCGACCGTCAAGGTGCAGCTCGCCAAGCGGCCGGCGCGCACGCCCGAATGGGATGCGTTCACGCTGAAGTCGGCTGCCGAGCTTCGGAAGATGCAGGACGAGGTCAAGCGCCGGCTCACGCGCTGGAAGGACGAGGAGTGAGCGAGTTCTACGACGCGCTCGAAACGCGCGACCCGGCCGCGCGCGAAGCGGCGCTGATGGCGGCCCTGCCGGTCCAGATCGCGCATGCGCTGTCGAGCAGCCCGGCCTACACGGAGCTGCTGGCCGGTGTCGATGCCGAAGCCATCATCTCGCGTGCCGCCCTCGCCCAGCTGCCGTTGACGCGCAAGAGCAGCCTCGCCGCGGCGCAGGCCGCGCGTCGTGCGCTGCGCCTGGGGGGCTTCGCGGCCGGTGCGCCGCGGCGCATCTTCCAGTCGCCAGGCCCGCTGTACGAGCCCGAGCCCGACACCGATGGCGCCGACCCCTGGCGCATTGCCCGTGCGCTGCACGCGGCCGGCATCCGCGCCGGCCAGCTCGCGCACGTGGGTTTCAGCTACCACCTGACACCGGCCGGTGCCATGATGGAAGCGGGCCTGCGCGCCATCGGCGCGGCCAGCTTTCCGGGCGGCGTCGGCAACACCGAGCTGCAGTTGCAGGCCCTGCTGGACCTGCAACCCGAGGCCTACACCGGCACGCCCAGCCTGCTGCGCATCCTGCTCGAGAAAGCCGCCGAGGGCGGCCATGTGTTGCCCTACCTGCAGCGCGCCCTGGTCAGCGGCGAGGCCTGCCCGCCGGCGCTGGTCGCCTGGTTCGCCGAGCGCGGCGTCGACGCTTTGCAGTGCTATGCGACGGCCGATCTCGGCCTCATCGCCTACCAGACCGCGGCGCGCGAGGGCCTGGTCGTCGACGAAGGCGTCATCGTCGAGATCGTGCGTCCCGGCTCGGGCGAGCCATTGCCGGACGGCGAGGTGGGCGAGGTCGTCGTGACGACGCTGAGCCCCGGCTATCCGCTGATCCGCTTTGCCACCGGCGACCTGTCCGCCGTGCTGCCGGGTGCAAGCCCCTGCGGCCGCACCAACCAGCGCCTGCGCGGCTGGCTGGGCCGGGCCGACCAGTCGGCCAAGGTGCGCGGCATGTTCGTGCACGCCGGCCAGGTGGCCGAGGTGCTGGCGCGTTGCGGCCAGCGCGGCCGTGCCCGCCTCGTCGTGGACGGCGAGCTGGCCAACGACCGCATGTGCCTGCAGGTCGAGGCCGCGCCCGCCGAGGGCCTGGTCGAGCGGTTGCAGGCGGCGCTGCGCGACGTCACCAAGCTGCGCGGTGAGGTCGAGCTGCTGGCGCCGGGCAGCCTGCTCAACGATGGCCGCGTCATCGAGGACCGCCGGCCGGTCGAGTGAGCCGCATGACGGTGGTTTGACGGCTTCGCAGCGGGCCGCAGCCTGAATCGGCGACGGGAAGGCCCGCATGGACCGGACCGGGCGCGGCCACGACAGTCCGCCGCTTCGCCGGGCACCGCCCGGTCCAGGCCCAGGACTTCGCCATGACCCTTGCCCGCCATCTGCCGCCCGCCTTGATCGCGCTGCTGCTTGCCGCCTGCGGCGGCGGCAATGACAGCAACAACCCAAAGGCCGCCGCCTCGGCCGAGGCCGACATGGCCCAGGCCGCCGCCGTGCGCCCGCGCGCCAAGGATCCCGATCACCACGAGTTCTCGGCCACGCTGGCCGCGCCCTTCGCCGTGACCGCGAGCAGCGGTGAACGCATGTTCGCGGTGCAGATGAACCACCCCGGCATTGCCGATGGCCAGGTCTTCGCCTGGGCGCTGAGCCTCGTCGACGAGCGCGGCCGCGTGCTGCAGCGCTGGAGTGGCGAGTCTCGCTACGCCGGCGCGCCGGTGACGGCCAGCGTGCGCTGGGCCGGCCGCGGCGCCGGCGGCACGGCGCTGGCCGATGGTCTCTACCAGCTCAGGCTCGAAGCCGCGAGCGTGGACGCCGCCACCGCGCTGAACCAGGGCGCGTCGGCCGAGCGGACCGAGCGCCTGCTGGCTGCTGCCGCACCGACGGACCATGCCGAGCAGCAATGGCCCATCGCGCTCGGCCAGCCGGCCAGCGTCGCGCTGCCGCCGTTCGCGGCCATGCCCACCGCCGCCGCCCGCGGCCTCGCCAAGGCGCAGTCCGCGCCGGCCATCAACAGCCTGCCCTACACCGTCTATTACGCGAACCTGCACAGCCAGACCAACGACTCCGACGGCGGTGGCGCCATCGGCAGCTGCTCCTCGTCCCAGCCCGCGCAGACCGGCGCCTACGGCCCGGCCGATGCCTTCGCCTATGGCAGGACGGCGGGCCTGGACATCCTGATGTCGTCCGAGCACAACCACTACTTCGACGGCTCGTCCGGCACCAACGCGAGCGGCAATGCCGCCGCGGCGCGCAGCCGCTACCAGGCGGGCCTGTCCGCCGCCGCTGCCGCAACGACGGCGTCCTACCTGGCCCTGTACGGCATGGAGTGGGGCGTCATCAGCAACGGCGGCCACATGAACATCTTCAACAGCAACGAGCTGTTCGCCTGGGAATACAACAGCAGCAACCAGCTCTTCGGCGACCGCTTCACGGCCAAGAGCGACTATGCGGCGCTGTACGCGACGATGCGCCAGCTCGGCCTCATCGGCCAGTTCAACCACCCCGACCCGACCGGCCAGTTCCTCGTCGGCGGCGCCGACCTGGGCTACAGCGCCGATGGCGACGAGGTCATGGTGCTGGCCGAGGTGCTGAACAGCTCGGCCTTCTCGTCCAACACCACCGAGACCGAGACGGGGCTGTCCAACTTCGAAGCGCCCTTCAACAAGCTGCTGGAGCGCGGCTACCACGTCGCCCCGGCCAGCAACCAGGACAACCACTGCGCCAACTGGGGCCGCTCCTACACCAACCGCACCGGCGTGCTGATCCCCAACGGCACGGCGCTCAGCAAGACCAGCTTCCTCGATGCGCTCAAGGCGCGCCGCGTCTTCGCGACGATGGACAAGACCGCGCAGCTCGTGCTGACGGCGAATGGCCATGTGATGGGCGAGCGCTTCACGAACGGCGGCGCACTTTCCTTGAGCGTCGGTTATGCCAGCAACAGCGGCCACAGCGCCGCCAGCGTGCAGATCTACGAGGGCGTGCCGCAGCGCAACGGCACGGTCAGCCTGCTGGCCAGCAGCGCCACGGCCAGCACGACGCCGGCCGTCGGCGAGCATTTCTACTACGCCAAGCTCACGCAGGACGACGGCAAGATGCTGTGGAGCGCGCCGGTCTGGGTCACGCAGTCCAACGCGCCGGTGGACACGACGCCACCGACGGCCACTGCCAGCGAGTCTGGCACGGCCGGCAGCATCACGCTGTCCGCCACGGCGAGCGACAACGTCGGCGTGGCGCGCGTGGACTTCCTCGTCGACGGCGTCGTCAAGGGCAGCGATACCAGCTCGCCCTACTCGGTGGCGCTGGATTCGACGGCGCTGGCCAACGGCAGCCACAGCCTGGTGGCACGCGCCTACGACGCAGCCGGCAACTCGGGCGCGTCGTCCGCCGTCAGCTTCAGCGTCAGCAACGCCGGCGCGACGCTGAACGAGACCGAGTCCAACGGCAGCATCGCCAGCGCCAACGCAGTGACCAGCCAGACGACGATCAGCGGCACCATGGGCACGACGACCGACAAGGACTATTTCAAGCTCACGCTGGCCGCCGGCAAGACGCTGCGCGTGGACATGAGCTGCCCGGCGGCCTACGACTACGACCTCTATCTCGTCAACGCCGGCGGCACGACGCTGACCTCGTCCGAGAGCGCGACCTGCACCGAGTCGATGAGCTACAAGAACACCGGCAGCTCGGCGCTGGCGGTCTACATCAAGGTGGCGGCCTACTCGGGCAGCAGCAGCACGCAGCGCTACACGCTGACGCTGAGCTATCCCTGAGCCGGCGCATCCATCGACGGCCAAACCAGCGCCTGGGCCACGATGACCCGCTCGCCGTTGAAGGTCGCGGCGGGCGAGCCGTAGAGCCGGTAGCCCA
This sequence comes from Burkholderiales bacterium, assembly GCA_019509985.1. Taxonomy (GTDB): domain Bacteria; phylum Pseudomonadota; class Gammaproteobacteria; order Burkholderiales; family Burkholderiaceae_C; genus Pelomonas. Next base: position 5,455 of record JAEKLF010000227.1, read on the forward strand.
GGGCGAGCGCCTCGCTGACGCGGTGGCAGAAGCTGGCGTCGTCCGGGCCTGTCAGCAGGCGGTAGACGGGCAGGCCGTCGGGCGGCGCGCTCGTCATGTTCAGGCGCCTTCGGCCGCAGGCATGCGCTCGAGCTCGCGCACGCGCAGCAGGCCCCGGAAGATGAAGAAGATCGCCAGCGCGTGGAAGCCGACCGACATCCAGTCCTCGAACTTCAGGTAGATGAGCGCGTCGACGATGTAGACCGCCAGGCCGGCATAGAAGGCCCAGAGCTTGCCGCGCTGCGCGTACAGACCCATCGCGAAGTAGAAGCCCACGGTGACCGCCGTCAGCGCGATGGCCACCGGCATCAGCTGCGCGAACATCACGCTGGCCAGCGTCGTCATTGCCAGGCCGAGCACGAAGTTGGTTTCGCTGCCGGCGTGGAACATCACCGCGTTGACGAGGGACAGCCCGGCGATCCACCAGAACCAGCGCGCTGCGGACTTAACGATTGGGTCTTCGTTGACGGCCATGGATTCCTCCCAGAGTGTTTTGGCGCGCGGACGATAGCAGCGGGCTCCACGCCGTGGCTTCGGGACTTGCGAGGGGATTTCCGTTGCCGGCGTACATCGTTTCCGTGCCTGCCAACCCGAGCGGGTAAACACGCTGTTGACTCGATCCGCGAGTTTGGAAAGAATGCATGTAAACGTTTACATGACACCTCAATAAATCGGCATGCGCGAGCAGAGCCGGTCCAACGGATGAGACAACCGTTCCCGCCCGGCTTCCTCTGGGGCTGCGCCACTTCCGCCTACCAGATCGAAGGCTCGCCGCTGGCCGATGGTGCCGGCGTCAGCAACTGGCATCGCTTCGTGCGCACGCCGGGCCGCGTGCTCGGCGGCGACACCGGCGACGTGGCCTGCGACCACTACCGCCGCATGAAGGACGACGTCGCGCTGATGCGTGGGCTGGGCCTGACGGCCTACCGCTTCAGCATCGCCTGGAACCGCGTGCTGCCTGAAGGTCGCAATCAAGGCCGTGGCGCTGTGAACGCGGCGGGCCTGGGCTTCTACGAGCGCCTGGTCGACGAACTGCTGGCCGCCGGCATCACGCCGATGGCGACGCTTCACCACTGGGACCTGCCCGCCGCGCTGGACGACCGCGGCGGCTGGCTCAACCCCGACATGCCGGACTGGTTCGCGGACTATGCCCAGGTCTGCTTCAAGGCGCTGGACGACCGCGTGACCCTGTGGGCCACGCTGAACGAGCCTTGGGTCGTGGCCGACGGCGGCTTCATGCATGGCACGCTGGCGCCTGGCCACAAGAGCGCCTACGAGGCGGCCATTGCCGCGCACCGGCTGATGCAGGCTCATGCCAAAGGCGTGCAGGCCTACCGCGCCATCGGCAAGAACAAGATCGGCCTCGTCGTCAACATCGAGCCCAAGCATGTGCCGGCCGACGCGGCCGATGCCGACCGGCATGCGGCCAAGCTCGCGGATGCCTACATGAACCGCCAGTACCTCGATCCGGCGCTGCTCGGCAGCTACCCCGAGGAGCTGCGCGAGGTCTTCGGCGACGCCTGGCCCGACTGGCCGGCGGCCGAGGTGCAGGCGCTCAAGCAGCCGGTCGACTTCCTCGGGCTGAACTACTACACCCGCGCCGTCGTGCGCCACGACCCCAAGTCGTGGCCCGTGCCGGTGACGCCGCAGCGCCAGCCCGGTGGCATCTACACCGAGACTGGCTGGGAGCTGCACCCGCAAAGCCTCACCGACACGCTGGTGTGGATGCACGAGCGCTACGGCGGCCTGCCGCTGTACGTGACGGAGAACGGCGCCGCCTTCTACGACCCGCCGGCGGCCATCAACGGCCAGGTGAACGACCCGCTGCGCGTGCACTACCTGCGCAGCCACATCGCCGCCGTGCTGGACGCCATTCAAAGGGGCGCCGACGTGCGCGGTTACTGCGCCTGGTCGCTGTTCGACAACCTGGAGTGGGCGCTCGGGTTCGCGAAGCGCTTCGGCCTCGTGCATGTGGACTTTCAGACACAGCAGCGCACGCCCAAGGCCAGTGCGCGCTTCTATGCTGAGGTCATCGCCGCGCATGGCGCCAACCTGGAATGAATCGATGAGCGTTACCCCCGCCACGATCAAGGATGTCGCCCGCGTCGCCGGAGTCTCGGTGGCCACCGTCTCGCGCGCGCTCAA
>JAEKLF010000107.1 GCA_019509985.1 Burkholderiales bacterium
GTGCCGACGAGCCAGGCGCAACCGATGCTGGCCTGCTCCACGCCGGTGGCGCTGCTGCAGTGCCAGAGCATCACGACGGTCGAAGGCACCGGCAGCATGGAGCGCCCCAGCGCCATCCAGCAGTCCTTCCTCGACCATTTCGCCTTCCAGTGCGGCTACTGCACGCCGGGCTTCGTCATGGCGACCGAGATGCTGCTCGGCCGCCTGCGCGCCCAGCCCATCCACCGCGACCAGCTCGACGCCGCCATCGAGGACGCCGTCGGCCAGCACATCTGCCGCTGCACCGGCTACGCCCGCTACCACCGGGCCATCCGCGCCGTCGTGATGGCCGAGAAAGGCCTGGTGGTCGCATGAGAGCCCTGCTGCTGCTTCTGCTGGCCGGCGCCGCCCAGGCCGAGACGCTGTTCGAGTACGGCCGCCAATGCGCCGAGCAGATCGCCGAGATCCCGGCCTTCAGCTGCATGGCCGGCGAGGAGATCCCGATCACCGTGGACGGCAAGCCCGTGCCGCCCGACAGCGTGCCGCGGGCCTGCGACCGGCCCTCGCTGCTGCCGCAGCCCGATGCTGCCAGCCAGTGCATGCCGGGCAGCCGCGCGCTGGTGCTGCGCGACGACAAGACCGTGCAGGTCAGCGCCGTGTGCCGCAAGCAGCTCGCACGGCCCGCGGGCAGCCCCCCGTTCCTGTTCGACGAGATCAACGTCATCTCGCACAGCCTGAAGAACGGCAAGACTTGCTGGTTCACGGCCAAGAACCAGGGCCAGCCCATCGACGGCCGCTGGGTGCCCTCGCCGAGCACGCTGACGTTCAAGGCTGCACCCGCCAGCTCTGACGGCGTGAAGGCGCTGCCGGCCGACAAGGTGTGGCTGTCGCCCGCCAAGGTCGCCAACAGCCAGCCCGCATGCATCCACTGCCACGACAGCGGGCCGTTCATGTACAGCCCCTACATCGCGCAGACCACGCAGCTGCCCGGCGACCCGTTCGGCTTCTACGAGCCCAAGGCCATCGGCGAGGACTTCAAGCGAGCCTGGGCGAGCCTGCACGCCTTCGGCATCACGACGCGCGGCAACACCTGCACGGCCTGCCACCGCATGGGCAACATGAACTCCTGCCAGGTCGCGATGCAGCAGTCCACCGGCAACGCGCCACAGGAGGGCGGCGACGAGTGGTCCAGGCGCTTCCCGCAGTCGCACTGGATGAGCCCGGGCGACCTGCACAGCCGGGCGCAGTGGGATGAGCAGTTTGCGGACAGCTTGAAGAAGCTGGCGGCCTGCTGCGAGAACCCGCGAGGGGCGGGCTGCAAGATCGTCGAGTACGGCGGCAGGAAATGAGGAAGCGCCCAGCCGGCCCCTTTGCCGCCGCAAGCGCCCCACGGCACTGCGCTACATTGAGTTCAACCATCGCCACGGGAGATCGCAAATGCCCATCCTCACTCTGATCGTGGGTGCACTGGCCGCCGGCGCGACCGCGTCGCTCAAGAAGGTCGGCGGCGACGTCGTCCAGACCATCTACGACCGTCTCAAGGCGGCCGTCATTGCCCGCACTCAGCGCAAGGCGGCCGTCGAGGCGCTGGCCGAGGATCCGTCCTCGGCCGCAGGGCGCCAGGTGGTGGAGGAGGCGCTGCAGAAATCCGGCGCCGAGGCCGACACCGATCTGGCGCGCATCGCGGCCGAGCTCAACGAGGCCCTCGCGAAGCTGCAACCCCACGAGCAGGCCGCCATCGGCGTCGATGTGGCGCAGCTGGAGGCGGTCAACGTCACGCTGCGCAACATCACGGCCAGCGGCACGGGTGTGAAGGGTGAGCACTGGAAGCTCAGCGGCGACCTCAACATCGACGGCGTGAACGCCGGCGGAGGCGCAGGAAAAAACTAAGCCCGGCCGGGGCCGAAGGGCGCGCCCCGGCTGTCGACATCGGGCAAGCCCAGGTCGGACGTGATCTGACCATCCAGTTCGGCATCCAGGCGGTGCCGGCCACGTACCGCGTGCGCATCCGGCGCTTCCTGGAGTTCTATCTCGGCGATGGCGACAACCCCGTGCCCTTTGGGGGCCGCACGTCGGAGATGGCGAGCCTGGGTGCCTGGCTGGCGGCCGACGGCGGGCCGCGCAATCTGTTGCTGACCGCGCCGGCCGCTGGCGGCAAGAGCGCGCTGCTGACCCATTGGATCAACCAGCCGGGCATGACCGACTGGGCCGTGGTGTTCGTGCCGATCTCGATCCGTTATGAAACCAACCGGCCGGACGTCTTTTTCGGCGCGCTGGCGGCGGCACTGGCCGACGTACGCGGCGAACGCCTGCCGGTGCCTGCGGGCGATCAGGCCCAGTTCTATCGCGACAAGGTGACCGAGCTGCTCGACGACTGGCCGGCCGAGGCGCGCCGCTGCCTGGTCGTCATCGACGGCCTGGACGAGGCCACCGGCTGGCAGCTCGACACCAGCGTGCTGCCACCCAAGCCGCCCGCGGGCGTACGGGTGCTGGTGTCGGCGCGCGAAATGGCGCATTGCGACGCGGACGAGTGGCTGCGCCGCATCGGCTGGGCGCGTGCCAGGGTGGAGCGCGTGCGCCTGAAGGGCTTGCGGCGCGAAGCCGTTCTGGCTCTGCTTGGCGAGGTCGCGGTGGACGGCGACGCGGCATTCTGCGGCGCGCTGGCCGAGGTCCTGTTCCATCTGACCGCGGGGGACCCGCTGCTGCTGCAGCTCTACGTGAGCGGCGTGCTGGACGAGCAGGCGCGCGGCGCCGCGGTCGACCTGGAGGCGCTGCGTAGGCGCGAACCCGGTTTCTCGGCCTACTTTTCGGGCTGGATGGATCAGCAGCGCAAGCTCTGGGAGGCGCAGCCGCGCGGCTTCGACGACGAGATGGTCAAGGCCTGCCTGGCCATCCTGGCCTGCGCGGCAGGGCCGCTGATGCACGCCGACCTTGAGGTGCTGGTGCCCATGCTGTTGCCCACGCGCAGCATCGTCGACACCGCGGCCATGGAACCGATCGCGCGCTTCGTCGTCGGTGACGGCGTGGACCATGGCTATGCCTATGCCCACCCCAAGTTCGGCATCTATGTGCGCGAGGAATGGCTGCAGCGCGGCCCCTGGATCCCGCGTGGCGATGCGGCTTTCCTGGACTGGGGCGCGCGCATCGTCGCCGTGCTGAATGCGAGCGCCGCGGCCGCCCCGCGCGCACCCGCCTATCTGCTGAACTTCTACTTCCTGCATCTGCGCCAGAGTGCCGCACCGCTGAGCGCCTGGCAGGCCCTGGTACAGAACGGCTGGCGCCGTGCCTGGGAGCAGGTGGACGACGGGGCGGCCGGCTTTGCGCGCGACGTGCTGGAGGTGCTGCGCCAGGCCCGCCAGCAGGCGCTGGCCGGCGATGCGCAGGCGCTCGCGCTGCTGGCGCGCTGCGCGCTGGTGCTGGGCTCGCTGCGCTCGCGCGGCTCCAACGTGCCCGGCTCGCTGCTGCTGGCCGCCGTGCGCGCCGGGGCCCTGACGCTGCGCACCGCAGGCAACCTGGCGCGCTTGCGCTGGGAGCCCGAGGAACGCGCCTCGGCGCTGCTGCTGCTGGCCGGGCAGGCGGCTGCCGAGGTGCGGGATCGCCTGCTGGCCGAGGCCGTCACCGCGGCCCACACCATCGACGCGTCGCTCGACCGTGTGGGCCCGCTGCTGGTCGCCGCGGCGCTGGACCCGGCCTATGCTTCGGCGTTGTCGCCGCAATGGCTGGCGCAGTGGCGGCGCCCGCAATCCGCGGACGATTTTCTGCGGCTTTTGAAGTGGCTTCCGCACCTGGGTGGCGCGCCGGCCGCAGCGACCTTGGCGGCCTTGCTGGAGGGCATCGAGGCGCTGTTCAACGGGCCGGTTGCGGGCTTCGAGCTGAATCGCATTCTTGGCCCGCTGGCGGAACACCTGACGCCCGACGCCGCCGGGCGGGTCCTGGATCTCATGCGGGCCGAGCGCGGCGGGCTCGGCCCGCCGCCCGCCGCCCTGATCGCCAGGCTGGCTGCGCCGCGTCTGGCGGAGGCGGCCGAGCTCGCCCTTCCATACGAGTCGGTCCTCTCCCCGGCGGCGGTCCCCTGTCTGGCGGCGCTGGCACAGCGCATCGATGCCCCGAGGCTGGAGCTGCTGCGCTGCAGGCTGCTTCAGATCTACTTCAACAGCACGTCTCAATGGGCGGCAGCCTCGCAGCTGGGTGAGGCCGTTGGCGGCGGGTCCGAGCCGGTCACGGCCATCGATCGGCTGCTGGCCGAGGCACCGAGCGCGGCGCGATTGGACGGCCTGATCCTGATGCTCGCCATCGCGCCGCAGCAGGATGCGGCGCGTCTGTTGGCCGAGGTGCTGAAGGACGATGAGCTTTCTGGCGACGGTCGGCGCCTCGAGGCCTTGTGCCACGGCACGCCCGAGCGCCTGCTCGGCACGTTGGTGGATTCCGTGCTGGCGGGCAGGTTTTTGGTCGTGGACTGGCAACCCCTGTTGGCGCGCCTGTCGCCTGCGGCGGTCGCGCGCCTGCTGGCGGTTGGACAGAGCGCGGCCGCAACGCTGCTACCGGTGCTTGCCAAGATGTCGGAGCTGCATGCCGCGCTGGACGCAGCGGTATTGCGCCAGCTCGTCGACTCGCTGATGAGCATTGACGACGAGGACGAGCAACTCTATTTCGACGGCGGCTGCGCGCGGGCGCTGCCGCAGCGGCGCGATGACTTGGTCGCCAAGGCGTTCGACCGCCTGCTGCAGCGCGGGCGCCGTGGTGCCGGCCTCGGGGACGCGTTGCTCAAGACGCTGGCGCCCCAGCTCACGGCGGCGCAGGTCGAAACGCTGCTGGCCGTCGATGGCCTGGAGACATCGCGCCTGGAAGCCCTGGCCCCGTTTATCGACGAAGCTGCCTTCGGGGTCGCGCTCAGGGTGCTGGTGAGCGCCAGCGAGTCTGACCGTCAGCGAGCGCTGCTGGCGCTGGCGCCCCGATTCGCCCACCGGCCGGAAATTGCCGACGACATCCCGCAGGCCATCGTCGGCCCACTGCTCCAATACGACTGGCGAAGCCCCGACTTGGCGGCGTTGCAGGGCTTGTCCGGGGTACAGCGAGCGGCCGTGGCGCGTCTGGCGGCGCCGCTGCCCGGCTCACAGGCTGCTGCGGTCTTCGCCCTTCTCGTACAGCAGGAGACGGACCCGGCGGCCCGCGCCGACCACCTGGCCGGCTTGTGCCTGGCACTGCGACCGCCGACCAGGCCGGCTCCGGTGGATCCGGAAGCACCGACCCCGGATTTCCCGGTCACCGTGTCCGACCGCGATGTCGCTCAACACCTGGAGCGGGTCGCGCCAGCGCTGGGCGACGCGACGCCGGCCCTGTTGGGCGAGTTGCTGGCCCGCGCGCTCGCGCTCGGTGATGCCTCGGCCCGCACCCGCGCGCTGTTTGCGCTGCTCGGCGGCGGCAGCCTCGACCCGCCGATGGCGGCGCAGGCGCGCGACGCGGCCTGGGCGGCCTGGCAGGCGGTGGCGTCGGTCCGCGAGCAAGCCCGGCTGTTGGCGTTCGGTGCCGAACTGCTGGCGCCCGAGGACTACCGCCTGCGCAGTGCCGCGCTGGTAACAGCCAGCGCGGCGATCGAAGCGCCGGGTGAGCGAATGGACGTGCTGATCGAGCTGGTGCGGCGGGCACCCGACAACGCCCTGCGCGAGGCGTTTCGGTCGTCGGTGGTCGCCGCGATGGGCGGCCTGGCCCCGGAGCTGGCGCACGAGTTCGTCAGCGACCTGATGGCGGTGGTCGATGAACTCGCCGGCTGGGCCGGCCAGACCGCCAACGCCGACACGGACAACGAGCTGCGCACCTTGTTCGCGTGGGCCCTGCAGCTGCCACCGGCGCCGCGCGGCCAACTGCTGGTCCACGGCCTCACACTGTGCGCCTTCATGCCCAGGAACGGCTTGCTTCAGGTGCTGGCCGAGCTCGGCTGGCTGGGCGCGCTGGAGCCGGCTTTCGTGGCGTCGGTCTACGACAGCGTCCACGAGGTCTGCGCCTGGTATCCCTGAGCATCCCGCAGCAGTCGCTGATGCTGCCGCTTCGTTCAAACAGCGGCCGGGGCCGCGCGCGTGAAACGCATCAGTCGACCCCGGTAGGCCGCCCCTGGGGCCGCCTCCAGCATGGTTTCACTGAGCTCAAATCCCAACCCCGCCATCCGCCTGCCGAACGCCGCCCGGTTGCCCCGGTTCGGGTCCACGATCAGCAGCTCGCAACGTGGCAGCGCGTGCTTCTCGATGAAGGCCGCCAACGCGCCACCGTCGTCGCGCTCGTAGAGCACGTCGCTGCCGATGATGAGGTCGAAGCGGCCCTGCACGCGCGGCGCGCCGCCCTCGGCGGCGACGGCGTCCTCGCTCCAGTCGCCGTGGCAATAGCGCATCGGCGCAAGTTCGTTCAGGCGCAGGTTCTCGAGCAGGAAGGCGCCCGCCAGCGGGTGGATGTCGCTGGCCGTCACCTCGGCGCCGCGGCGGTGGCAGACCAGGCTGGCCAGGGCCAGGCCGCAGCCGATCTCCAGGATGCGCTCGCCATCGGCCAGAGGCCGCACGGCCATCGCCGCGGCCAAGTGCAGGCCAGACGGCCAGACCTGGCCGAACAGCGGCCACTGCGCCGACGAGATGCCGAGCGCTTCGGCAACTCCTGCAGGATCGGCGAACTGGTCGTTGTCGAGCAGGGAGCGGATCTGCAGGTCCGCCGCGCCGTCGATGGCGAGGGTCTGGACCTTGATGTCGTAGCCGGGCATGAGCCTTTTCAGTGACCTGCGTGCGGAATCGCGATGCGACACGGGGAGGTCAGCGCCGCTGTTCGTTCACAGCGGCCGGGCGACAGGCCGGCGGGGCAAGACGGGGTGGGCTGCCAGACGGCAGCCGTGGGCCAGTGTAGGTGGCGGGCTCAGCTCATCAGGCTGTACGGCCCGCCGCGCTCCAGCGCCTTCTTGTAGGCGGGGCGGGCGTGGATGCGGGCGAGGAACGCGGCCAGCTTGGGGAAGGCCGCCATCGTTTCCGAATCACCGCGCGCCGCCCAGGCTTCGACGGCGAAGCTCATCTGCACGTCGGCCGCCGTGAACTCGGCGCCGGCAAACCAGGGCCGCGCGTTCAGCTCGCCTTCCACGAACTTGAGCTGCGCGTCGATGTTGGGCTGCACGAAGCTGGCCAGCACCTTGTCGGCAATGCCCTTGGCAATGGGCTTGACGAAGAAGGGCATGGGCGCGCGCTTGATCTTGTTGAAGACCAGCTTCATGACCAGCGGCGGCATGGCCGAGCCTTCGGCGAAGTGCATGAAGTAGCGGTAGTGCAGCAGGTCCTGCTCGCCGGTGGGCTTGAGCCGCCCCTGGCCGTAGCGGTCCACCAGGTACTCCAGGATGGCGCCGCTCTCGGCCACCGTCAGGCCGGCGTCGGTGATGACGGGGCTCTTGCCCAGCGGGTGGACCTGGCGCAGCTCGGGCGGCGCCAGCGAGGTCTTGGCGTCTCGCTGGTAATGCTTGATCTCGTAGGGCAGGCCCAGCTCTTCGAGCAGCCACAGCACGCGCTGCGAACGGGAGTTGTTCAGATGGTGGACGGTGATCATGCGGCCCAGTGTAGGCATGCGCGGGATTGCCGCCGCACCGCGCCGCCCGCTAGGCTGATGCGCCACAACCGCGGAGGTGTCCCATGGAATCCTGGCCCACGCTGGAGATCGCCAAGCTCGCCGTCGGCGTGCTGACGCCGCTGTCCGTGGCCCTGCTGGGCTGGTTGTTCAGCCGCCAGCTCAAGCGCCTGGACCTCAGCAACTGGAGCAATCAGAAGCTCATCGAGAAGCGCCTGGCCATCTACGATGAGATCGCGCCGCGGCTGAACAAGCTGCTGTGCTTCTTCACCTGGGTGGGCTACTGGAAGACGGTGTCGCCGGCCGAGGCCATCCAGGCCAAGCGCGAGCTGGACCGCACCCTCAACATCTACCGCCATGTCTACGAGCCCGAGGTCTACGACGCCTACCAGGACTTCATCCTCGCGCTGTTCGAGACCTACACCGGCGCCGGCCACGACGCGCGGCTGCGCGCGCTGATCTGGGGCGACGACGGCGACCGCCGCACCGACTGCGGCTACGCCTGGGACGAGGCCTGGACGGCCAGCTTCTCCGAGCCGGGCCAGGCTGCCGGCAAGCCCGAGGTGAGGGCCAAATACAAGGCCCTCATGGCGGCGTTGACGCGGTCGCTGGGCGTGGCGACGCCGCTGCATGCGGGGGGCTGAGGCGCGTCAGGCGGTGGGCGTTTCGTCGGGCGCGAGCAGCTTGCCGAACACCAGCTTGACGATCAGCAGCCCGACGCCGGCGCCCGCGATCAGCATGGCGTGCAGGCCCCAGAACCGGGAGCCGGGCATGGTTTCCAGCAGGCCGGCCAGCCAGCCGACGAAGTTGTTGCCCAGGAACAGGTGCAGGTAGTAGATGCCGATCATGACGCCCTGCAGCCCGCGCGGCGCGGCGCGCGAGTACAGCGCCAGGCCCACCGGCATGATGTTGGCGAAGCCGATGTCGTTGACCAGCGTGTACGCGAACGTCCACATGATGCTGATCTTGGCGCCGCCAGCCTCGATGGACAGGGCCGGGATCAGCAGCAGCAGCGGTGCGCAGGCCGCCACAAAGGAGCCCATGGCGATCTTGGTGATCTCGTCGGGCTCGGTACGTCGCGTGGCCCACCAGCGCCAGAAGGCCAGCGACGCCAGCATCGTGGCGGTGCTGACCAGGGCGTCCACGGCCTGCAGCCAGGTCACCGGCACGATGAACCCGCCGACCGCCATGTCCATGTACTTTTGCGACCACAGCGGGTAGCCATTGTTGAACTGCTGGTTGCCAACGATGGACAACATCAGCAGCGGCAGGATGGCCACCAGCAACACCACCTGCAGCACGCCGCGGCGGCCCAGTGGGATGCGGGGCGGCCGGGCCGCGGCCCGGCCGCGCTGGGGTTCAGGCGGCAGCCAGCGCCGCCCGGCCAGGTAGACGAACAGGCCGATGACCATGCCGACACCCGCCGCACCAAAGCCCCAGTGCCAGGCCACCTTCTCGCCCAGCGTGCCGCAGACCAGCGGCGCGGCAATGACGGCGATCTGCACCGCCAGCATGAAGATCTGGAAGGCGCTGGCGCGGCGCTTGTCGCCCGGCGCGTAGAGGTCACCGACCTGCGCGGCGATATTGCCCTTGAAGCAGCCCACGCCCAGCAGCAGGCAGGCCAGAGCAGGCAGCAGCGCACTCTCGAAGGCCATCAGGAAGTGGCCCAGCGCCATCAGGCTGGCGCCCAGCACGACGGTGCGTGTGCGGCCCAGCACCCGGTCGGCCAGTAGGCCGCCGAAGATGGGGGTGAGGTAGACGAAGCCGGTGTAGAGGCCGAACACGGCCGAGGCCAGCTGCAGCGTCGAGCGCGGGCCGGTCACCGATTCGATGGCGGCGCGCAGCGCATCGATGCCCGCCACATGGCCGATGTTCTCCGGCAGGAACAGGTAGTTGCCGAGGTAGAGCACCAGCAGCGCCTGCATGCCGTAGTAGGAGAAGCGCTCCCACAGCTCGCAGAACGACAGCCAGCCCAGGCCGGCGGGGTGGCCCAGGAAGGCACGGTCATGGCGGGCGCGCGCGTCGCTTGTGGCGTCGGCGCCCGCGGTCAGGGTGGCGGTGGTCATGCGGTCCTGAAAATCCAGAAAAAGCCGCGACTGTCCACCCAGCCGCGCCGGCTGGCAATGCGCAGTCGCCCGCGGGTGACGCAGGTCATGGGTGCGGGTTTCCGGGGCGTTGCGCCCGGCCCGGCTCTGGTGCAATGCGGCGCATCGCAAGGGAGGCGCATGGACGTCGTCGAAAACACATCGGGCCGTGGGCCGGCGAGCCAGGTGCCGCCCGAAATCCAGCGCTGGAACTGGGGCGCGTTCCTGCTGAACTGGATCTGGGGCATCGGCAACAATGCGCTCGTGGCGCTGCTGGTCTTCGTGCCGCTCTTTGGCGTCATCTGGCTGTTCGTGGTCGGCGCCAGGGGCAGCGAATGGGCCTGGCGCAACAGGCGCTGGGAGAGCGTCGCGCAGTTCCAGGCCACGCAGCGCCGCTGGGCCCGATGGGGCGTCATCGTCTGGCTGGCCTCGATCGTGGCGTTCGGCTGCCTCTTCGTGGGCATCTTCGCGCTGCTCAAGGACTCCGAGGCCTACAAGCTGGCGCATGCGCGCCTGGACGCCGAGGCACGCGTCGCTGAGATCGTCGGCAGGCCCATGTCCACGGGCATTCCGACGGGTTCCATCGCGGTGTCCGGCCCCAGCGGCACGGCTGAGCTGTCGTTCGGCGTGGAAGGCCCGAAAGGCAAGGGCACGGCCTACGTGGTGGCGCGCAGGGCGCTGGGGCAGTGGACCCTCGAGCAGCTCGTCTTCGAGGATGAAGCCTCCGGCCGCCGGATCGACCTCGCACCGTCAGCACCCGCCGCCGCAGCCTCCGCCATATGAGCCCGCGCATCCTCGTCACCGGCGGCAGCGGCTTCATCGCCGGCGTGCTGATCCGCCAGCTGCTGGCCGCCGGCTGGCAGGTGAACACCACCGTGCGCGACCTTGCACGAGAGCCGGCGCTGCGCCGGCAGCTCGGCGCCGATGCCGGTGACGCACGCGAGCAGCTGCGCTGTTTCGCCGCCGACCTGCTCGCCGATGCCGGCTGGGCCGAGGCGGCGGCCGGCTGCAGCCATGTCGCCCATGTCGCGTCGCCGCTGCCGGCCGGCGTGCCGCGCGAGGCCAGCGAGCTGATCGTGCCGGCCCGCGACGGCGCGCTGCGGGCGTTGAAGGCGGCGCGCGACGCCGGCGTGCAGCGCTTCGTGATGACCTCCTCCGTCGCCGCCATCTCCTACGGCCATGGCCCCGGCGAGCACCACTTCACCGAAGACGACTGGACGCGCCTGCAGACGCCCGGCATCCCGCCCTACGTGCAGTCCAAGACCATCGCCGAACGCGCCGCGCGCGACTGGGTGGCGCGGGAGGGCGGCGGGCTGGAGTTCTGCACCGTCAACCCCTCCGTCGTGCTCGGGCCGGTGGCCAGCGCCGACTACTCGGCCAGCGTCGTCCTCGTGAAGAGCCTGCTGCAGGGCCGCATGCCGGCGCTGCCCAACATCGGCTTCGGCATCGTCGACGTGCGCGACGTGGCCGAGCTGCATTGGCGCGCATTGAATGCGCCCGGCATGGCCGACGAGCGCTTCATCGCCTGCGGCGGCTTTTTGTGGCTGCGCGAGATCGCGGCCATCCTGCGTGCCGAGCTGGGCGAGCAGGCCGGCCGCGTGCCGACGCTGCAGATGCCGGACTGGGCCGTGCGGCTGCTGGCCAGGTTCAGCCCCATGGTGCGTGCCGCGGCGAGCGAGCTGGGGACGGCGCGGCACCAGGATGCCAGCCATGCGAAGGACGTGCTGGGCTGGGTGCCGCGGCCGCCGCGCGAGGCCATCGTGCAGACGGCGCGGGACCTGATCAGGCTGGGCGTCGTGCAGCGCTGATGCTGTCAGTCGGTGGCTTCCTGGCGAGTAGCGCGACACGCCGCGTAGGCCTGTTGAAGCAGTGGAAGCACGATGCGGAAGTTTCGAATCAGATCGTCGGTGCACAGCACCGGCAAGGGGAATCGCAGCTGGAAGACGCCCCAGCGCCCCTCGGAAGGGCCCATGAGTTGCCTCATTTCCGGCCCGCTCGATTCCCAGGCAATGCCCGCCTGCTCACCATTGGGCGCGGCGACGAAGAGATCGCCGTTGAGCTTGGGCCAAGGGCCACGCCAGGGACTGCCAATGAGGCCCAGACGCCAACCATCCTGGTTGGACTCGGGCATCAGCCGGCTCTCGTCGTAGATGTCTGGTACCACCTCAGTGGAAACTCCAAGCCAGGATGGCGGTGGCGGCGCTCGCGGCGACTGTGAAGGCGAGCGATCGCAACAGCATGACAGCAGAGTCGGCACCCGCTGGTAGCGGGGTGAACAGCAACGCCAGCAGACGCACCGGACTTTCCCGCAGGGCTGTCGGGGGTGTGCGGTAGATACGCCGCGCGTACTCAGGAAAAAGCTGCGAAATGCGATCGTGGCTCGCGGTGGAAAGCAGCCACAGCGCGATCGCCGCCGTCAGCGCGATCAGGCCCAGGATGATGGAAATCAGCGTCATGCGCGGGCCAGTAGATCAGCGCTTCAAGCCTTGGACAAGCCGGCGGACTACCGCCCTCGCCGCTGCCACAACGGCTTCTTTCCTTTCAGGTGCCGCTCGATGCCGTCATTGAGCCGCGAGCGCAGGTCGATGACCGCCTCGACATGGCCGAAGACCTCAGGAAAGCGCAGGTCCAGCCACAGCCACAGCGTGCATTGGCGCAGCGCCTGTTCCATGCGGTCCAGGCGGCTGTGTTCGTCGACATCGTCCAGGAAGAACGGCGTGCCGGCCTTGCCGGTGCGGGCGTGGCTGGCAGCCCAGGCCTGGAATTGCTCGACGAGCTGGGGCAGGCGGTCGTCCACCGGCGCCTGCGCATAGCGGAAGCGCTCCTGCAGCGACAGCGCCGCGGCGTTGCGGTCCAGCATCTCGGCCAGGCCCAGCATCTGCTCCAGCTCGGCCACCTCGAAGTGCGCGTCGTCCAGGCGCAGCTGCTGCATGAAGACGGTCAGTACCTCGTGCAGGCTGTTCACGCCCAGGCGTGCCGAGATGGTCTGCACGTGGCGCCAGTTGGGCGCGACGGGGCACTTGAAGTCGCGCGGCGCGCGCGGCTCCTTGGGCAGCAGCTCGCGCAGCGTCTTCATCGCGTCGGCCTCGGCCTCCTTCAGCACGCTGACGAAGCCCTCGTCGTGCATGCCGTAGCGGCCCGCGCGGCCGGCGATCTGGTGCACCTCGCTGACGGACAGGTCGCGGTCGCCGACGCCGTCGAACTTGGTCAGCGTGGAGAACAGCACGCGCCGGATGGGCAGGTTCAGGCCCATGCCGATGGCGTCGGTGGCGACCAGCACGTCGCTCGCGCCGACGGCAAATCGCTCGGCCTCGCGGCGGCGCACCTCGGGCGGCAGGGCGCCGTAGATGACGCTGACGGCGTGGCCGGCCTGGGCGATCTGGTCGCGCAGCATCAGCACGTCGCGGCGGCTGAAGGCCACCACCGCGTCGCCGGCGTGCAGGTGGGTCATGGGCACCGGCGCGGGCATCAGCTGTACATGCTGCTTGCGCTCGAAGTGGCGCCGCTCGGGCTTCTCGCCGCACAGCTGCAGCAGCCGCTCGATCGCCGGCGCCGCGTAGGCCGACGCGATGATGATGAGCTCGCGCGCCGGCACGCCGACGATGGCCTGCGTCCAGGCCCAGCCGCGCGAGTCGTCGAAGATC
Source organism: Burkholderiales bacterium (assembly GCA_019509985.1). Taxonomy (GTDB): domain Bacteria; phylum Pseudomonadota; class Gammaproteobacteria; order Burkholderiales; family Burkholderiaceae_C; genus Pelomonas. The sequence goes on from JAEKLF010000107.1 coordinate 13,292, forward strand.
ATCTGCGCTTCGTCGATGACGGCGACGTCGATGGTGTCGCGCGTGTTGACCATCTCGATGGTGCTGGAAACGACGCGCGAGTTCGCGGCCGGCACGTTCTCCTCGCCGGTCAGCAAGGAGCAGGGCACGCCGCGGCCGACGAGCCGGTCGCGCCCTTCCAGCGCCAGCAGGCGCAGCGGCGCGAGGTAGGCGCCGTCCAGCGCCTGCGCCAGCCGCTCGAAGGCCGCGTGCGTCTTGCCGCTGTTGGGCGGGCCCAGATACAGCGTGACCTTGCGGCCCAGCTTGCGCGCGGCCTCAAAGCTGTCCGGGTAGCCCTGGAAGGCCAGTTCGCGGCCGAGGCTGGCCAGCGTGTCCTGCTCCTCGACCTGCTGCTCCCAGCGGTCCTGGGCGCGGGTCAGCGCGGCCTTCAGGTCTTCATACGGCATCGGCACGCCGCACTCGGCCTGCAGGCGCGGCAGCAGCGAGGCGAGCTGGCTGGCGTGGCCCATCGCGGCGCTGCGGGCGACGAGGTGGTTCAGGTGCAGCGTCAGCTCGGCCGTGTACGAATACTCGGGCGGCTGGCCCAGGTTATGGCGCAGCGCGGCGGCGTCGCCATCGCGGAAGAAGGCCCACACGGACCCCTCGGGCACCGGCACGCGGTGCGACAGGTCGATGCGCCAGCCGTCCTCGGCCAGGTTGATGGGATGCACGCACAGCCGCGTGAACACCAGGCCCTCGCGGCGCAGGCCCAGGCTCTCCAGCTGCGACATGCGCTGCTGCATCTGCGAGCGCAGCGTGTTGGTCTGGGGCGTGGCTTCGAGCTGCGCCAGCGCCACGGGGATGTGAGCCGGCAGGATCCAGCGGCTGGGCCGGCCGCCACCGGCGGCCTTGGAGATCTGGATGCAACCCATACGGTCCAGCGACTCATCGCTGCCGTCTTCCAGGTCGGCCGGCACCAGCACCTGGGGCAGCGCATGGGCGGCTTGGCGGATGCGGGCCCAGTCCTCAGGCGCCAGGTCCGCGGGGAAGCGGGCGGCATGGCTGGGTTGCGGGAGGGGAAAGGCCGGCGCGGGCGGCCGGGAATCGGGAGACGGGGACTTCACGGGGGAAGTGGAACACAGGCCGGCCGGCCCGCCCTGCCTGCAGGAGCGGGGATGGCGGGGCCGGCGCCGTCGATGGCGACGGGATTTGCGGCATCGTTTACGGCTTTGGCAGCACCCGTGCGGGCGCTGCGCCGACGATGGCCCTCAGGGCAGGCTGCGGATCAGCAGCGCCGGCGACGTCGATTCGTCGAAGGCCAGGCGGCCCTTCAGAGCGACGTGTTCGGCGTAGGGTTCCTCGTAGGACCACACGGCGTCATCGGCCTTGCCGGCGTCCGTGCGCAGGCCGAAATAGATGGCCTGGCCCTTGAACGGGCAGTTCGTGATCTTGGTCGACGGCTTCAGGAACTGCGTCTGCACGTCGTCGCGGGGAAAGTAGAAGTGCGCCGGTTGGCCGTCCTCCTCGACGCGGATCACGTCGCGGGAATCGGCCAGGCAGGTGTCGCCGAACTCGACGGTCATGCGGCCCTGCACGGGCAACTCGACCACGCGGTACTCGGGGTGCTCGCGATGGCCGGGGGACGGCACGGGGGTTTGGGGCATCTGCATCTCCTTTTTGTCGAGCATGGGCGCGGTGTGGCGGCCAATGCCATGCCGCTCAAGTCCAGACGTGGCGCGCCTCGCGCATGAAGATCTGCAGCGTTTTCGGGCCAACGCCGGTGAATTCCAGCAGCCTGCGCTCCAGGTCCTGCCGCCCCTCGCTGGCCTCGTGCAACTTGCCGAGCTTGCCGGCGTATTCGTCGTTGAGCTTGTGGCACAGCTTCAGCAGCCGCTCCGCGGTCGACTCGTCATAGCGCACGTAATGGCCTTCGCCGAGCAGGTCCACCAGCTCCTTCCAGCTGCGATGGCAGATCTTGCGCGGGCTGTCGAGCTGGTGGTCATCGACCAGCACGTGATAGGCGCGCTCGGCCACGGTCTGCTGGACACGCTTGCCGAACAGGAAACTCGCGATGAACCACTTGAACAGCGCTCGCTCGCCGCCGCGCTGCATGTTGATGCCCAGGTCGTGGGCGGAAATATGCCGGTGCGCCATGCGGTGTACACGGCAATCCGCATGCCTTGCGGCAGGTCGGGCGCGTTCGGCATCCCGATTGCCCCGCGCCTGTGACCTCAGTCGAGCGCGTTGAATCGCGAAGGAGCCGAGATGACGAAATACAGCCCCAAAGCATCGGAGAAGGTCGAGAAGACCATGCACGAAATGAAGGAAGGCAAGCTCAAGAGCGGCTCCGGCAAGAAGGTGACGAATCCCAAGCAGGCCGTGGCCATCGGCCTGTCCGAGGCACGGCACGCCGGCGCCAAGGTGCCGAAGAAAAAGTCCTGAGCGCTGCACGCCGGCCGGGTCGCCGCATGCCATCTGCATCCCCTCCGTCGCCGCTGTCACCCCAGCCTGACGTCGTGCCGACGCCGCCAGGCCCGGAGGTGGTTCCGCCCAACGTTCCCGAGATCGTGCCGACGCCATCGGAACCCGAAGTCACACCGACCGCGCCGCCCGAAGTTTGAACAGCCGTGGCGTGGCCGGCTCAGATCGGCTTCAGCCGCATGTCGCCGAGTCCGGTGGATGCGCGCAATCCATCAGCCGGCTCTTGTCTGCAGGGCCGCCGTGCTGCGCGTCCATGGCTCAGCCCTCGTCGTCCTCGGGCTCGGCTTTGGCGTCGGCCTTGGCAGGCGCGGCGGGCTCGGTCAGCGTCATGACGATGTCCGGATACCAGGATGCGTTCAGGCCCAGCGACTCGTCGGCCACGAGGTCGCGGTCACCCATGTCCAGGCGCGAGGAATGGATGCCCACCAGCAGCCACGGCAGCGGCGACCGCCCCGGCGCGCGCACGACGACGGGCGCGCCGCTGATGCCGCGGTGGGTGCGCGCGTCGGTCAGGAACCAGCCCATGCCCTGGAAGCGCCAGCCGTAGGGCGAGGCCACCACGCCCTGGCGCACGACCGGGAAATGGTGCAGGCCGTCGTGAAAGCCAAGCGGGAAGCCGGGGATCAGCACCGGCTCGCCGATGGCGACGACGTCCTCCGGGCCGGGCAGGTTCTCCGGCGTGAAGGCGGCGAGCGCGGCAGCCGGCGGCAGGGCGTCGGGCTCGATCTCCAGCACGGCCACGTCGATGCCGCCGCCGTCGTCGCGACCCTGGCGCCAGTTCGCCAGGCCCTCGCGGTAGAGCAGCACCGACAGGCCGATGGAGTCGGCGAGGTTGTCAGGGTCGGGGTGCAGCTCGAGCTCGATGCGGTCCGGGTGGTGGCCGCTCGGCTCGTCGATGAAGACGTGGCGGCTGGTCACGAGATAGAGCCGCTCGTCGCGGCGGAAGAAGAAGCCGCTGGCGCTCGTCAGCCCTTTGGTGCCGTTGAAGGTGCCGATGCGGACGGTGGCCAGCAGCAGAGGGTCGATCGCGGTCATGGGTGGGCGTTCGGAGGGGTTCGGTGCGGGCACGACAGCGCACCGGCCCGGCGCATTCGTGCGGGCTCTCGGGCGCGGTGGCGCCATGCTGGTGCGCTCAGGTCGCGGGTCGGGGGGCGGTTCGGCTCAGCAGCGACGCGAGATGCTTGCAGACGTTCTCGCCCGTCGTCGTCAGGCGCAGCGAGCCACCATGCCATTCGAGCCAGTGCAGGGCGACGTAGTCGGCGATGTCCACTTCATCGATCTCGGCCGCGCGGCGTCGCTTGAGCAGGTCGACGGTGGCGAGCAGCTCGTCGCGCAGGGCGTCGCGACGCGTCGTGGCCACGATCGGGGAGGCTTGGTTCATCAGAATCTCCAGGGAAGCAGGAGCGCGCATTGCCTCGCCGGCCGGGCGAAGTCAAACGGGTCGCGCAATTCGTCGAAACAGGGCACGGACTGCCGCGGCGCAGCGCGCAAGATGCGTGCCTTGGCAGGGGTCGATGTCCAGGGCTCCCATGAGCCTTGCTGCGACAGGGTAGTCGCTCCGCATGACATTCCGGGACGAGCCATGGCACCGTGGGGTGGGCCAGCTCGAGAGGCTGTTCGAGACGGTCCGGGTTGGGGCTCGCCGCATGAAGGAGGTTGACGACCGATACCGACCGGCGGGAGCCGGCGGGCCTGGGGGCGCGAAGAAGATGTGCGCCGGCGTCCAGCCACCGATGTCGCGCCGTTGAGCGGATACGCGACGGGAAAGGCCATTCTAGGCCTGGGTCAACTCGGCACGGTTTCCCGGTCGGTGGCGTCGCGCCGGCCCTGACGGGAACGCGAATTGCCGCATCGCCAGAGGTGCCAATTGGTCCAGCATCACGGCCTCAACCCGCCGCCGGAGTTCCCTATGCCACGCGAAGTCAGGATCGTCAGCGAAACCGTCGATGCACTGGCAGACCAGGTCTACGAGTTCACCCGCCAGCGCGAGAACCTGCACCGCTGGGCGTCAGGCCTGGCGTCGGCCGACATCGAGCAGGAGGGCGACCACTGGGTTGCCGACTCGCCCATGGGCCGCATCCAGATCCGGATGGCGCCGCGCAACGAGTTCGGCGTGCTGGACCATGATGTGACGACGTCCGATGGTGTGACGACGCACAACGCGTTCCGGGTCACGCCGGTGGATGCGGGCAGCGTGCTGACGTTTGTCGTGCTGCGGATGGCGGGGGCGAGCGATGAGGCGTTTGAGCAGGATGTGGCGCATGTGCTCAAGGACTTGCGGGCGTTGAAGACGTTAATGGAGGAGAAGGGCGCCTAGTCACTTGAACGGGCATGGCTCTTGCCGAACTCGCTCGTAGTGATGTTCTCTACACAGACCGCTGTTCTTGACGCGTAGTCGATGGCAGCCCTCGGAGCGGCACTGTTCAGGACCGATGTCAGAGCCGAGCAATTGCCAGAAAGACCGTGCTTGATTGTGTCTTTCAGTCTCAATCCGCTGATGCAATGCCGCACAGCATTCGCGCATCACATCTTCGACGTATGCCTGGGCGGCAAGTGGTTCGTTGAACGCCCAAGTCAATTCGTCGGCAGACCAGCCAAGATCGTTTAAGAGAAGGCTGCGCACGCCCTCTTCGCTCGCAGCACCCAGCACGACAGCAAAGGGAGGCCGCTCGCGTTCAGACCATTGGTCGGGTGCGTTAAGGACTCGACCCAGAAGATCGCCCCATTGGTAGCCGAGTTCTGAGAAGTCGAGAATGAGCCCGTCCGGGCGCAGCACTTCGAACGCAGCGCGATACATGGCATCCATGTAAACCGCGTCACCGTTCCCGTCGGAGCCATAGCCGTAAGAGCCTCCGAATCGGACGCGCAGTAGCTTGCACTCATGCTCAAACTGATACAGCGCGATCTCATATCGAATTTCGACCTTGCTGTAGTCGGCCCAGTTGACTTCGGTGAACTTGCCTGAAGAAGAACTCATAGTGGCTTTGGCTTGGTGACTTCCGACGGATTCGCGATCCACCCCTGCACCTCCGCCGCCCTCGCATGCTTGGGCGCCAGCTCCAAAAAGGTCTTGTACGCCGCCATCGCTTTGGCCTCGTCGCCGGCCGATAGCCGTGCATCGCCGAGGTTGAGCCAGGCCAGCGACCGGCTCGCGTCCATCTCGACGGCCTTCTCGAACCACACCGCCGCATCCGCAGGCTTGCCGCGGCGGTAGAGCACGAAGCCGAGGTTGTTCGCTGCCAGTGCGAATTTGGGGTTCAGCTGCAGCGCCTCCTTGAACGCGGCCTCCGCCTCGTCGTAGCGGCGCTCTCGGTAGAGCTGCAGGCCGCGGTCGTTGGCGCGCTGGGCGGCGATGCGGGCACCAGGGTCGACGCGGGCGGTCGTCGCGGACAGGGCCAGGTCCTTGCCGTCCAGGCCCTTGATCGCCACCCGCACCGAGCTGGCCACGCCGCTGGCCGCGGCCGCGGGTTGGCGGCCCGCCGTGCTGGCTTCGTCGAGCTTGAGCGCGAGCTGGCTGGCCTTGTCGTCCAGTTGGGCCACGGCACCGCTCAATGCCGGCTCCTGCGCGGTCGGCAGCTCGAAGATGAACTCGCCTCCCTCGGAGCCCGGCAAGCTGCCGAAGGCCGGCGTCTGGTGGGCGATGGCCGACACGGCGGGGGCGACATAGGCGGCCAGCTCGGTGGCGGTGATGAGGCCGTCGCCGTTCAGGTCGGCCTTGCCGTTCAGGGCCTGAAGCAGCGTCCACGTGAAGACGGAGTGGCCACCAGGGCCGTCGTCGGCCACCTGCTGGTCGGCGCCGCCGGCGGTCATCATCTGGCGGCCGATGCGGCGCGCGTTGGTGCGGGCAAAGTTGCTGTCGGCCGCGGCCGAGCCGCCACGGGTAAGGCCCAGGCCGGAATAGCAGGCGTCGATGACGAAGAGGGCATGCTTGGCCGTGATGGCCTCGGCCACCTCCTGCAGCTGGGGCATTGCGATCGCGTCGGCCTGCAGGTCGTTCAGGCCGGCGTCCACCGGGACGATATAGCCCACCTCGCGGCCGCTGGGCAGGCGGCGCGTGCTGCCGTGGCCGGCGAAGAAGACGAAGACGCGGTCGTCGCGCTTCACGCGCTTGGCGTCGCCGAAGCGCTCGTTCAACGCCTTCAGGATGTTGCTGCGCGTGGCGTCCGCGTCGGTCAGCAGCGTCACGTTGTCGACCTTGAAACCGAAGCGCGAGACGAGCGATTCGCGCACGGCCTGCGCGTCGCGCACCGCGTGCGAGAGCTTGGGCCAGGCCGTGTATTGATTGATGCCGATGACCAGCGCGTGGCTGTCGCGGTATAGCTCACCAGCCGCGGGCTGCGGCGCTGCGGCGCGTTCGGTGGAGACGACGAACTGCCCGTTCTGGTAGCTCGCAAAACGCCAGCCCTCGGCAGCGAGCTGGTCCAGCACCAATGGCAGCGCCTGCACCGTGCGGGCGTGAATGTCGTGGAAGAGCACGATGCCGCGCTGCTGCTTGTCCAGCTCGCCGAGCACGCGTGCGGCGATGCTCTTGGGGATGGGGTCGCTCCAGTCCAGCGAGTCCACGTTCCACATCATCGAGCGCAGCTTCAGCGCTTCGATGGTCGTCAGCGCGCCGTCGTTGCGCGCGCCGTAGGGGAAGCGAAACAGTGCGTCGCCATTGCGCCCGGCCGCGTCCAGCAGCGCCTCGGTCTGCGTGGCCTCCTCCTTCACCTTGGCCAGCTCGAACTTGCTCATCAGCCCATGCGTGAAGCTGTGGTTCGCGATCTGGTGGCCGGCGGCCAGCACCCGCCTGGCCACGGCGCTGCCATTGCCCGGCTGCACCTGGCCGGCGGCATCCACCTTGCCGAGGTTCTGGCCCAACTCGAAGAACACGGCCGGCGCCTGATAGCGCTTGAGGATCTCCAGGATCTCATCCGTGTAGCGGGCATGCGGACCGTCGTCGAAGGTCAGCAGCAGCGTCTTGGCCGGCAGTTTGTCGCCGAAGACCTCGCGGTCCTTCGCGGCCACGCCGCGCATGCCGCCCGATGCGCTGGATGCCGGTGGTTCGGGCGCCAGGTCGGCCGCGGCCGGCAGTTGCGCGCCATGCTGCTTCAGCACCGCCTCACGCGTGTGCAGCGCCTTCAGCTTGGCAACATAGTCCGCCCACTTCTCGCGCTTGAGTTCGATGCCGCGCTTGGCGAAGCCGCCGAAGACCTCCTTCAGCTCCTGCTCGTAGGACTTCTCCACCTCCGCCAAGGTGTCGAGATCCTCCTGCGCGCGGCGCGCCAGCTTGATGCCGTCCAGCGTCTGCGCGCTCTTCAGCCCGGTGGCGAGCTGACCCAGCACCTCCTTGAAGGCGAGCCGGTCGGCATCGAACCAGCTCGGCTCGCTTTCGATGCGCGTCAGCAGCGCCGTCGTCGCGTCGAGCGACTCCGGCTTGAGGGCGATGTCGGCCAGCGCTTGCTGGCGCTGCAGCAGCTCGTGGAAGAGCTGCTGGCCCAGCGCCTGGATCTCGCGCCGCTGCGCGGGTGGCAGCGCGGCCTCGCCGTCCATCAGCACGACGATTTGGCGATGCAGGGCCAGCAGGCCGTCGGCCTCCGCACGCAGCCTGGCCGTGGCGCTGGTGTCCTGGGGCGCGGAAGCCGCCGGCAGCGCGGCGGGCACGTCGCTCAGGCGCTGACAGCCGGGGAGTGCGAACAGGGTGGTCGAAAGCAGGGCGGCGGTGAGGCGTCGCAGGGCAGGCATGGCAGGCGGAAATACGAAGACGCGCGATTGTGGCGTCGTCGCATGCCGGGGGTCTTGCGGGCGCTTCACAGTTCTAGTATTCTGGAACTATGGATGAATCAGACGTCATCAAAGCCCTCGCCGCGCTGGCCCAGCCGGTGCGGCTGAAGATCTTCCGTGCCCTGGTCGTCACCGGCGAGGCCGGCCTCACGCCCGGCACGATGGCAGAGGGCCTGGGCATTCCGGCCAATACGCTGTCCTTCCATTTGAAGGAGCTGGTCAACGCCGGCCTGGTGACGCAGGAGCGGTCCAGCCGCAACCTAATCTGCCGCGCGGCCTACGGGCGCATGAATGCGCTGCTGGGCTACCTGACCGAGAACTGCTGCCAGGGCGCCGACTGCGCCGCGCAGAGCAGTGCCACCTCCTGCGGCCGCTGACCGAGCCTTCCCATGACCACCCACGTCCTCATCCTCTGCACCCACAACTCCGCCCGCAGCGTGCTCGGCGAGGGCATGCTCAACCACTGGGCGAGCAAGCTCGGCCGCGATGTGCAGGCGCACAGCGCCGGCAGCGCGCCGAGCGGCCGCATCAATCCCTTCGCGCTGGAGGCGCTGAGCAACGCCGGCATCGACACCGCGGGCTGCCGCAGCAAGAGCTGGGACGAGTTCAGCCAGGACGGCGCGCCGCCGCTGTCCATCGTCATCACCGTCTGCGACAGCGCGGCGGCCGAGCAGTGCCCGGTTTTTTTCGGGGGCGCCGGCGGCCAGCCGGTCAAGGTCCACTGGGGTTACCCGGACCCGTCTGACGCCGAGGGGGGTGACGACGGCAAGCGCCGCGCCTTCGAGCTGACGCGTCAGGCCATCGGCTATCGCATGTTGCAGCTGCTGCAATTGCCGCTGGCCACGATGAGCAAGGCGGAGTTGCAGCAGGCGTTGGCCGACATCGCCAGGGCCTGACGATGAGCCTGCCTCGCAAGCTCCTCGCCGAAGGCCTGGGCACGGCCCTGCTGCTGGCTGTCGTCATCGGCTCGGGCGTCATGGCCGAGCGCCTGTCCGGCGGCAACGTCGCCCTCGCGCTGCTGGCCAACACGCTGGCCACGGTCGGCGGCCTGTACGTGCTCATCGAGGTCTTCGGCCCAGTCAGCGGCGGGCACTTCAACCCGGCGGTCAGCGCGGTCATGGCCTGGCGCGGCGAGCTGCCGATCGTCGCCCTCATGCCCTATGTCGCCGCCCAACTTTTTGGCGCCATGCTGGGCGCCTGGCTGGCCCATGCGATGTTCGACATGAGCCTCCTGCAGTTCTCGGCGAAGCTGCGCGGCGGTACGGGGCAATGGATCGCGGAAGGCGTCGCCACCTTCGGCCTCGTGCTGGTCATCCTGCGCGCGCCGGGTTCGCGCGTGGCGGCCATGGTGGCGGCCTACATCGGTGCCGCCTACTGGTTCACCGCGTCGACTTCCTTCGCCAACCCGGCCGCCGTCTTCGGCCGCATGTTCAGCGACAGCTTTGCTGGCATTGCGCCGGCCAGTGCGCCAGGCTTCGTGCTGGCCGAGCTGGTCGGCGCGGCCGTCGCGGTCGGCATGCATCGGCTGCTGTCCGTTCCAGCGCCGGTCAGCCCGGCCGGAGGCGGCGATGTCTGAGCCGCTGCTTTTGGCTACCTGAACCCTCATGGGGGCTCGGGACCCGTCTCTTTCGCCCAAGTAGTTGCTATTGACAACCAACAAGGGGAGCCGCAACATGCGCCCGGATAGTTGCTACACGCATCCAAATGACCGACTCCGCTCCCGGCAGCCTGTTGCGCGAGGTGGCGCGCCTGTACACACGCGCCCAGCGCGTCGTGGCGGATTGCTGCCGCACGACCAGCACGCAGTGCCATCTGCTGACCGAGCTGGGGCGCTCCGGGCCGCTGCCGCTGTCCGAGCTGGGCACGCGGGTCAGCCTGGAGAAGAGCTGGGTGTCGCGTGCCGTGGAGGCCATGGCAGCCCGTGGCTGGGTGACCAAGGAGCCGAACCCGTCCGACGCAAGGAGCTGGCTCGTCACGCTCACCGCCGAAGGCGAGCGCACCGTCCGTGAGCTGAACCAGACCCTCGACGACCATGCCCAGCGCCTGCTGGCTTCCTTGAGCGCACGCGAGCGCGATGCCGTCGAGAACTCTTTGCTGACGCTCCTGAAGGCCTTGCGCGAAGACCCGGCTGCCATGTGCTGCCTGCCGCCCGAGGCCAAGGAGCCCACTCAGGATTCCAAACCATGTTGCTGAACCCAGCCATCTCCCTGCGCCAGGCCGGCGCGTCCGATTGGCCCGCCGTCGAGGCCCTGTTGCTGGCCAACAAACTGCCCACCCACGGCGCGCAGGCGCATCTGTCCGCCTATCTGCTCGCCACGAGCCATGGCGAGGTCGTCGGTTGTGCCGGCGCCGAGGTCTACGGGCGTGTCGCGCTGCTGCGCTCGGTGGCCGTCGCGCCGGGCCTGCACGAGCAGGGCATCGGTCGTCTGCTGGTTGAACGGCTGCTGCAGGAGGCACGCTTCCGCGACATCGCCGCGCTCTACCTGCTGACGGTCACGGCGCCCGAGTACTTCGCGCAGCACGGCTTCAAGCGCATGAAGATCGAGGATGCACCGCAGGCGCTGAAGGCCTCGGCCGAGTTCCAGGGCGCCTGCCCGGCCTGCGCCGCGCTGATGACGCTGGTGCTGCGCGAGGCGCCGGCCGCCCCCGGCACGCTGCCGGTGGCCGTGCTCGGCGCCGGGCCGGTCGGCCTCGCTGCCGTCGCCCAGCTGATCGAGCGTGGCCTGCCTTTCGTCGCGCTGGAAGCCGGCGCCGAGGTCGGCGCCAATCTGCTCGACTACCGCCACGTCCAGCTGTTCTCGCCCTGGCAGTTCGACATCGACCCCGCGATGGCCCGGCTGCTTGCGCCCACCGGCTGGACGGCACCGCCCGCTGCCGGACTGCCCCAGGCCGGCGAAGTCGTCGAACGCGTGCTCAAGCCCTTCGCAGCGCTGCCTCGGGTCGCCGCTTCGCTGCAGCTCGGTGCCCGTGTGGTGGCCGTCAGCCGCGAGGGCTTCGACAAGGTCAAGAGCGCCGGCCGCGACCAGGCCGCCTTCCTCGTGCGCTACGAGGAGCATGGCCAGCTGCACGAACTGCGTGCCCGCGCCGTCATCGACGCGACCGGCACCTGGAACCAGCCCAACCCAGTGGGCGCCAACGGCCTGCCGGCCCTCGGTGAGGCGGGCGCTCGGGCGCAGATCTTCTACGGCATCCCCGACGTGACCGGCGCGCTGCGTTCGCGCTACGAAGGTCGGCGCACCCTCGTCGTCGGCGCCGGCCATTCGGCCGCGAACGCGCTGCTGTCGCTGGCCGAACTGGCCCGGCAGGCGCCGGGCACCCGCCTGGCCTGGGCCGTGCGTTCGCCCGTGCTGCAGCGGGTCTTCGGCGGTGGCGATGCGGACGCCTTGCCGGCCCGCGGCGCGCTGGGTGCGTCGCTGCGGCGGCTGCGTGACGGCGGCGTGCTGGAATTCTTCGGCGGGCTGCGCATCACGCGGATCGAGCAGGTCGGCAAGCAGCTGCGAGTCAGCGGCCTGGATGCGCAGCAGCGGTCCGTCATCGTCGAAGGCATCGACGAAATCGTCTGCGCCACCGGCCAACGCCCCGACCTGTCGCTGAGCAGCGAGCTGCGCGTCAGGCTCGACCCATGGCTGGAATCCACCGAGGCCCTGGGTCCGCTGATCGACCCCAACCTGCACAGCTGTGGCACCGTGCGCCCGCATGGCCACCGCGAGCTGGCCCACCCGGAGCCGGGCTTCTACACGCTGGGCGTGAAGAGCTATGGCCGGGCGCCGACCTTCCTGATGGCCACCGGCTTCGAGCAGGCGCGCTCGGTGGTCGCAGCGATTGCCGGTGACCTGGCAGCGGCGGATCGCGTCGAGCTGGAGCTGCCCGAAACGGGCGTGTGCTCGGCCAATCTCACGCCGGCAGGTGCCACCACAGGCTGCTGCGGTCCGACGCCCGAGCTCGTCGCTGTTGCCGTCGCGGCGCCAAAGCGCGGCTGCGGCCCCAACAGCTGTGCGCCAAAGCCGGCGCCGGAATCCGCCGCACAAGCGCCAGAGCGGGCGTCACGCTGCTGCGGTTGACGATGCAACCCAAACGCACGCGCGTCGTCGCCACACTGGGCACCGCCCAGACCCTGGCCTGGGCGTCGTCCTACTACCTGCCGGCGATGCTGGCGCGGCCGATGGCGGGCGAGCTGGGCGTGTCGGAGCCGACGGTCTTCGCGGCGTTCTCCGCGGCGCTGGTGGTTTCCGCCATCGTGGGGCCGCACAGCGGCCGGCGCATCGACCGCTGGGGCGGGCGGCCGGTGCTGATGGTGACGAGCGGCCTCTTCGCGCTGGGGCTGGCCGCCATGGCCGTCGCGAGCGGGCCGGTGGGCCTGTTCGCGGCCTGGCTGGTGATGGGCCTGGCCATGGGCAGCGGCCTGTACGAGGCCGCGTTCGCCTCGCTGGTACGGCTGTACGGGCACGACGCACGCGGCGCCATCACCGGCATCACGCTGATCGCCGGCTTTGCCAGCACTGTGGGCTGGCCGCTGACGGCGGCGCTGGAGCATGGCCTGGGCTGGCGTGGCGCCTGCTGGGCGTGGGCGGGGCTGCATCTGGTCGTCGGCCTGCCGCTCAATGCGTGCCTGCCAAAGGCCAGGCGGCCCCTCGCGCCCGCGCCGGATGGCGCGCCGGTTCACGGCGAGGAGGACGGCTCGTCCGAACCCCCGCTGAGGACG